>JAGAEF010000201.1 GCA_017613255.1 Lentisphaeria bacterium | reverse complement strand
GAAGATCCAAGATCTACGAATCCATCGTCCGCGGCGAAAACGTGCTGGAAGCGGGCAGGCCGGAATCCTTCAACGTTCTGATGAAGGAAATGCAGGCGCTGGGGCTGGATGTGCGCACCGTGAAGCGCTCCGAGACCGAGAACAACTAACGGAGAGGATTGACGATGATAGAAAACGATTTCAACAGTGATGCCGCCTCTCAGCAGGCATCGGTGAATGCTTTCGAGGTGGTTTCCATCAAGGTGGCCTCTCCTGAAGTGATCCGTTCCTGGAGTCACGGGGAAGTCAAGAACCCCGAGACCATCAATTACAGGACATTCAAGCCGGAGCGGGGCGGGCTTTTCTGCGAAAGAATCTTCGGCCCCACCAAGGATTGGGAGTGTTCCTGCGGGAAATACAAGAAGAGCAAGAACAAGGGTGTGGTCTGCGACCGCTGCGGCGTGGAAGTCACCCAGTCCAAGGTGAGACGCGAACGCATGGGGCATATCGAACTGGCCGTGCCCGTTTCCCACATCTGGTTTTTCAAGTGCATGCCCAGCCGGATCGGACTCATGCTGGATGTCACCGCCCGTGCTCTGGAAAAGATCATCTACTACGAAGACTGGGTGGTGACCGATCCCGGAGATACGCCTCTGCTGAAAGGGCAGTCTCTGGACGAAAAGGCCTACCGTCAGGCCCGGGACGAGTACGGAGACTCCTTCCAGGCGGACATGGGGGCTCCCGCCATCCGCACGCTTCTGCAGGATATGGATCTGCAGAAGGAGCACGACGATCTGGAGCTCAAGCTGAGAAAGACCAAGAACAAGGCCATCCGGAAGAAATATTCCAAGCGTCTGCGGGTTCTGGAAGGGTTCATCAAGAGCAATTCCCGTCCCGAATGGATGATTATGGAAGTCCTGCCGGTGATTCCGCCGGATCTGCGTCCTCTGGTTCCGCTGGAAGGCGGCAGATTCGCCACTTCCGACCTGAACGATCTCTACCGCAGGGTCATCAACCGGAACAACCGTCTCAAAAGCCTCCTTCAGCTGCGCACGCCGGAAGTCATCATCCGGAACGAAAAACGCATGCTTCAGGAAGCCGTGGACGCCCTGATGGACAACGGCCGCCGCGGCCGTGCCGTTACCGGAGCGGGCAACCGTCCGCTGAAATCCCTTTCCGACATGCTCAAGGGCAAACAGGGTCGCTTCCGCCAGAACCTTCTGGGAAAGCGCGTGGACTTTTCCGGCCGTTCCGTGATCGTGGTGGGGCCTGAACTGCATCTGAGACAGTGCGGTCTTCCCAAGAAGATGGCGCTTGTGCTTTTCGAACCGTTCATCATCCGCTATCTGAAGGAACGGGGGGTCGCCCATACCGTCCGCGGAGCGAAAAAGATGATCGAGCGCGGGGAAAATGTGGTGTGGGATATTCTGGAAGAGGTCACCAAGGGACACCCGGTGATGCTCAACCGTGCGCCTACTCTGCACCGCCTGAGCATTCAGGCCTTCGATCCCATCCTCATCGAGGGATCCGCCATCCGTCTGCATCCTCTGGTGTGTACGGCATACAACGCCGACTTCGACGGGGACCAGATGGCCGTGCATGTGCCTCTTTCTCCCGCGGCGCAGCTGGAGTGCAAACTCCTCATGCTCTCCGTGAACAATATTTTCTCGCCGGCTAACGGGAAACCCATCACCACGCCCACGCAGGACATCACGCTGGGGGTGTACTACTTGACCTGCGATCCCCGGAACAAGGAGAGGATGCGGACCTTCCGGGATGTGAACGAAGTACTTTTCGCCATGGACAGCAACTACATCAAGATCCATGACGCCATCCGGCTGCCCAACCCCGATTTCGGCGTGAAGACGCCCCGGGGGAACGAGACGGAGAAATACATCATCACCACTCCCGGCAGATGCATTTTCAACAGCATCTGGCCCAAGGAGCTGGGATTCCACAACTCCATCGTGAAGAAGAAGGATCTGGGCAAGCTTATCGCGGAAGCCTACGAGTACATCGGACACGCAGGGACCATCGATCAGCTGGACCGCCTGAAGAACCTGGGGTACAAGTATGCCACGGTGGCGGGATTTTCCATTTCCGTGGCGGATATGCTTATCCCCAAGGAGAAGATGGAACTGGTCCGCAAGACCCGGGAAAAGGTCGCCGAGATCACGGAAAGCTACAACAAAGGTATTCTGACCGACGGGGAACGGCACAACCAGATCGTGGACGCCTGGACGGCCACGGCCAATACGGTGGCGGAAGCGCTGACCAAGGAGGTGGAAGCCGCCTCCCGCATTGAGCTCAACCCCGTGTACGCCATGCTGGATTCCGGAGCCCGGGGAAGCAAGGACCAGATCAAACAGCTTGCCGGTATGCGCGGCCTGATGACCAAGCCTTCCGGAGCCATCATCGAACGCCCCATTCTTTCTTCCTTCCGGGAAGGTCTGACGGTGGCGGAATACTTCATCAGTACCCACGGCGCCCGCAAGGGACTGGCGGATACGGCGCTCAAGACCGCGGACTCCGGGTACATGACCCGTAAGCTCGTGGACGTGGCGCAGGACATCATCTGCCGTACGGAAGACTGCGGAACGCTCCAGGGGATCTATGTGGAAGCCATCGTGGAAGGGGACGAAGTCATGCTGCCCCTCAAGGCGCGGCTTGTGGGCAGATACAGCGCGCAGGACATTCGGGATCCGGCCAAGAGCGACGGTTCCTGCATCATCCATGCGGGCGAAGAGTTCACTCCCGCCATCGCGGACCTGATCGAAAAACGGGGCATTTCCAAAGTGATGATCCGTTCCGTGCTCACCTGCGACGTGGAACACGGCGTGTGCGTGAAGTGCTACGGAAAGAATCTGGCCACGGACAGGGATGCGGAAGTGGGAGATGCTCTGGGGATCATTGCAGCCCAGTCCATCGGAGAGCCCGGCACGCAGCTTACCATGCGTACCTTCCATATCGGAGGAATTTCCTCCGGAAGCGGCGGAAAGATGCCTGCCATCACCGCCCACAAGCCCGGAACCGTGCGTTTCGAGCATGTGACGCCCGTGAAGGACGAACACGGCGACGACCTTGTGGTGAACAAGAACGGCTACATCGTCATCTACGACGATGAAAAGGCCCGGGAATACGAGGAAAACGCCAAGGAACGCGTCCGTCAGGAAGCGGAAGTCATGGGATCCACCTTTGCCGCGGATTACGATTTCTGGTCCGATGCCGTCAAGGAAGCGGAACTGGAACGGTATCCTGCGGAAGTGGGCGCCATTCTGAAGAAGAAGGACGGCGACAAGGTGAAAGTCGGCGAAAAGATCGCCGTGTGGGATGGATACCACATGCCCATCATCTGTGAGGAAAAGGAAGGAATTGCGGATCTGGCGGATATCATCGACGGCATGACCTTGAGCAGAAAAGTCCGCGGCGGCATCGAGGAACTGGAAGTCATGGAACACCGGGAGGACCTTGCGCCTCAGGTGGTCATCAATGACGCCGACGGCAACCTCCTCAACAGCTATCCGCTGCCCAGCGGCGCGCTCCTCATGGTGCGCAAGGGGCAGAAGGTGCGGGCCGGTATGACGCTTGCCCGCGTGCCCCGTCAGCAGCAGAAGAACCGGGACATCACCGGAGGTCTTCCCCGTGTGTCCGAACTTTTCGAAGCCAGGGTTCCCAAGGAGGTCGCGGAGATCGCCCGTATCGACGGAACGGTGGAACGGGGCAAGAACATGAGAGGCCGTCAGACCATCATCATCCGGGATCCGGACAATCCGGACATCTTCGAGGAGCATATCATCCCCACCTCCAAGCATCTGATCGTCAGCAAGGGCGACTATGTGCGCAAGGGGCAGAAGCTCACCGTGGGATCCATCATCCCCCAGAAGCTGCTGGAAGTTTGCGGAGCGCACGAACTGCAGCGGTACATCGTCACCGAGATCCAGAAAGTGTACCGGGCGCAGGGCGTGGAGATCAACGACAAGCATATCGAGATCATCATCCGGCAGATGATGCAGAAAGTGCGCATCACCAGCCAGGGCGATACCCCCTTCCTCGTGGGCGAGCAGGTGGACCGTTACGAGTTCAAGCACGCCAACGAGGAGGCCCGGAAGAACGGCCTGACCATGGCGGAAGGCGACCCCATCCTCATGGGTATTGCCAAGGCTTCTCTGGAAACGGAAAGCTTCATTTCCTCCGCCTCCTTCCAGGATACCACCCGTATTCTTACGGATGCGGCCACGCTGGGGAAGGTGGACGTGCTTCGCGGATTCAAGGAGAACGTGATCACCGGTCACCTGATCCCCGCCGGCACGGGTTCTTCCCGGTTCCAGGACATGGGCTACAAGAAACTGGGAGAGGAGATCGAACCCGAAGTGCCCCTGGTGCAGCCTGCCAAGCCCCGCACCATGGCGGCTTACACGGGAGCGCTGGACGAGGATATCGAAAAGATCTTTGGCGACGACAAGGATTTCGAGGACGACGAGTTCATCGCGGATCTTGCTTCGGACCAGGGAGACGAAGAGGAAGAAGAGACCTTCCCCGACGAGTACGAGGAAGAGGAGGAGTCCGACGAGTTCGATGACGAGCTGGACGACAGCGAATTCGACCCCAATCGGAATTACGACGAGGAGTAAGCTTTTTCCTTGAGGAAAGGAAATTCCTTCCCGGACGCAGAAGCGATTTTGAGTTCGGGAAGGTTGAATTTTTGCAAAAAACCTTAAAAAAACAGGAAACCGCGGTTGACATTTTGTTTTCAGGTGATAAATTAAACAGTCATTTTAACAAAAAAAGAACCGCAACAAACCGAATAGGTGAAAGAACATGCCGACAATCAATCAGTTGGTCAGATCGGGCCGCTCCACGAAGGCGGTCAAGAGCAAATCGAAGGCTCTGTCCAAATGCCCGCAGCGCCGCGGCGTCTGCCTGCAGGTGACAACCAGAACTCCCAAGAAGCCGAATTCCGCTATGCGCAAGATCGCCCGTGTGCGTCTCACAAATGGTATCGAAGTGACCGCCTATATCGGCGGGGAAGGCCACAACCTTCAGGAACACAGCGTGGTGCTGGTGAAGGGCGGCAGGGTCCGTGACCTTCCCGGTGTCCGTTACCATGTTGTCCGGGGCGCGCTGGACAGTCTGGGCGTGGAAGGGCGCCGTCAGGGCCGTTCCAAATACGGTGCAAAGACTCCGAAAGCCGGCGACGACGGCAAGAAGAAATAAGGAGCTGCAGGAACCAAAGAAGGTATTATCCGGCATGAGAGCCGGATAAGTGCTTCCCGGTGGGAATCCGGGTATTGAAAAAGTGTCGTAATGCTGAACAAACAGGGATGAGATCCAATGAGAAGACGCAGAATCACCAAGAGAGAGCTGACGCCGGATGTGAAGTACAACAGCGAACTGGTCGCCAGACTCATCAACACGATCATGCGCAACGGGAAGAAATCCGTTGCCCAGTCAATCGTCTACGGCGCGTTTGACGTGCTCAAGAGCAAAAAGAAAGACATGGAGCCTCTGGAAGTGTTCCTTCAGGCCGTGGAAAACATCAAGCCCAAACTGGAAGTCAAGAGCCGCCGCGTGGGTGGAGCCACGTATCAGGTCCCCCTGGAAGTGCCTGCCGAACGTCAGGTAGCCCTGGCCATGCGCTGGATCGCCACCTACTCCCAGGCCAAGAAGGGCAGATCCATGATGGACGCTCTCGCCTCCGAACTTCTGGATGCCTTCGACAATACCGGCGCATCCGTCAAGAAGAAAGACGATACCCACAAGATGGCGCAGGCGAACAAGGCTTTTGCCCATTACAGATGGTAATTTTCGAGTTTTACAGGACCGCGTTATGACACCCGCCAAACAGTTGAACGTTGACTATAAAGAGTCGGACAAGCGCAAGGCGCATCTGGCCAAGACCCGCAATATCGGGATCATGGCCCACATCGATGCGGGCAAGACGACCCTTTCCGAACGCATCCTATTTTACACCGGCGTAAATCACAAGATCGGCGAAACCCACGAAGGAACCGCCACCATGGACTGGATGGCGCAGGAACAGGAACGGGGGATCACCATTACGTCCGCCGCCACCACCTGCTTCTGGAAGCAGCACCGGATCAATCTCATCGACACTCCCGGCCATGTGGACTTCACCGCCGAAGTGGAACGTTCCCTCCGCGTGCTGGACGGCGCAGTGGCCGTCTTCTGCTCCGTGGGAGGCGTGCAGCCTCAGACGGAAACCGTCTGGCGGCAGGCGAAACGGTATTCCGTGCCCATCATCGCCTTCGTGAACAAGATGGACCGTACCGGCGCCAATTTCGCCAAAGTGGTTGCGGAAATGCGCAAGAAACTCCGGGCCAACGCCGTTCCCCTTGCTCTGCCTGTGGGCGCGGAAGCCCAGTTCAAGGGCGTCATCGACGTATTGAACGAAAAGGCGGTTTACTTCGAAGGCGAGGACGGGGAAGACGTCCGTGTGGAAGAGGTCCCCGAGGAATACAAGCAGCCTTTGAAGGAAGCCCGTTCCTTCCTTGTGGAATGTGTGGCGGAAGTGGATGACGCCGTCATGGAACTCTACCTTGCCGACAAGGTGCCTTCCGTGGAAATGATCAAAGATGCGCTGCGCAAGGCGGTCCTTGCCGGAAGCATCGTTCCCGTTTTCTGCGGTTCTGCCTTCAAGAACAAGGGCGTGCAGGTCCTTCTGGACGCGGTGATCGATTACCTGCCTTCTCCCGTGGACATCTGGGAGACCAAGGGGATCAATCCGGATACGGAACAGCCGGAAGTGCGCACGGTGGGAGACGACAAGCCTTTCGCCGCGCTGGCATTCAAGGTCATGTCCGATCCGTTCGTGGGACGCCTCGTCTATTTCCGGGTCTATTCCGGGGAAGCCGTCCGGGGAGTGACCGTATACAATCCCCGCACCCGCAAACGGGAGCGGCTGGGGCGTCTGATCCAGATGCACGCCAATCACCGGGAAGAGCGGGAGGAAGTGTTCTGCGGAGACATCGCCGCCGCGGTGGGGCTCAAGTCCATTACCACGGGCGACACCCTCTGTGACGAGTCCGCGCCCATCGCGCTGGAATCCATGCACTTCCCGGAACCGGTCATCTCCATTGCCGTGGAGCCCAAGACCTCCCAGGACCGGGACAAACTGTACAATGCTCTGGGGGCGCTTTCCGACGAGGATCCCACCTTCACCATCAAGAGCGATACCGAAACCGGGCAGACCATCATCTCCGGCATGGGGGAACTGCACCTGGACATCATCATGGACCGGCTCCGCAGGGAGTTCAAGGTGGACTGCAATTCCGGACAGCCGGAAGTGGCCTACCGGGAAACGGTGCTCAAGGATTCCAGCGCGGATTCCAAGTTCGTGCGTCAGTCCGGAGGCCGTGGTCAGTACGGGCATGTGATCATGAACCTGTACGTGAAGGAAAGGGGGCACGGAATCACCATCGAAAACAAGGTCGTGGGTGGGAATATTCCCAAAGAGTACATCAAGCCCATCGAGCAGGGGATCCGGGATGCCGCCCAGACGGGAATTCTGGCGGGCTATCCCTGCACCGACTTCCATATCGACATCATCGACGGCAGCTATCACCCTGTGGACTCCTCCGAAATGGCGTTCAAGGTGGCGGCTTCCATGGGGCTGAAGGATGCGGCCAGAAAGGCGGGTCTCTGCCTTCTGGAACCCATCATGAAAGTGGAAGTCACCGCTCCGGAAGAGAACATGGGGGACGTCATCGGAGACGTGACCAGCCGGCGGGGTTCCATCATGGAAGTGGATACGCATGACAACACCGTGCGCATCACCGCGCAGGTGCCGCTTTCCGAACTCTTCGGATATGCTACCGCAATCCGTTCTTTGACCAAAGGGCGCGCCTCCTATACCATGGAGCCCTTCTCCTTTGAAAAAGTTCCAAATGCAATTCAAGATAAAATCGTGGAGAAACAGACAAAATGACAACGAGAACAGCACAGAAAACTGCTCAGAAGATCCGTATTAAGCTGCAGGCTTATGAGCATGGGATTCTCGACCAGTCCGTGGCCGAGATCCTGAATACGGCAAAACGCACCGGTTCCATCGTCGTGGGTCCCATTCCGCTGAAGACCAGGATCGAACGGCTGACCGTGAACCGCTCGCCCCATGTGGACAAGAAGTCCATGGACCAGTTCGAGATCCGCACGCACAAGCGTCTGCTGGACATCATCAAACCCACCGCCAAGACGGTGGACGAGCTCAAGAAGCTCAATCTGCCTGCCGGCGTGGGCATCGACATCAAGATCGGCAACTGAAAGAGTTCCGCATCGATAATGCAGGAATCGGCACCAATGCCCCTTGTTTCCGAAAGGGTATGTGCCGGAAAGGAGAAAAATGAAAGGTTTGATCGGAAAGAAGATCGGGATGACGCAGGTCTACGAGGAAGGCGTGGTCGTTCCGGTCACAGTGATCGAAGCCGGCCCCTGTGTGGTAGTCGGCGTGAAAACGAAGGAAAAGGACGGCTATTCCGCCTTGCAGGTGGGATTCGGCACGAAGAAGGTGAAAAACACCTCCAAGTCCGTCCTGGGCAACATGGAAAAGGCCGGTTTGAAGGAGAATCCTCCCGCAGTGATCCGTGAATTCCGTGCGGAAGAGGATCCGGTTGCGGAGCTGGGATCCGTCGTGAAGGCGGACATCTTTTCCGCGGGCGAATTTCTGGATGTTTCCGGCATCACCAAGGGAAAAGGTTTTGCCGGTGTGATGAAGAGACACCATTTCGGCGGCGGCCGTGACGGACACGGCGGCGGCTGGCACCGCAAGCCCGGTTCCATCGGATGCCGCGAGCAGCCCGGTACGGTCCGGAAAGGCAAAAAGCTTCCCGGACAGCTGGGAAATGCCAACAGGACCGTTCAGAATCTGCGCCTTGTGAAGGTGGAGGAAAACTTCCTCTTCGTCCGCGGCGCGGTCCCCGGCCCCAACGGCGGCACGCTGATCGTCAGAAACGCAAAAAAGAAATAACGCTGTACAGGTGAAAAAATGTCCAGAACAATTGACATAATCAATATGCAGGGCGTCAAAGTCGGTGATTACACCATCGACGATTCCTGCCTCGAGTCCGTCAAGGGCGAACAGGCTGTTCATGACGCGGTGGTGGCTTTCCGTGCAGCTATGCGTGCCGGAACGGCGGATGTGAAGACCCGCGGCGAAGTCAGCGGCGGCGGCAAAAAGCCCTTCAAGCAGAAAGGCGGAGGCCGTGCCCGTGCGGGAAGCACCCGTAACCCGGTGTGGCGTCACGGCGGACACTCCTTCGGGCCCAAGCCCCGGGATTATTCCGTGAAACTCAATGCCAAGGTGAGAAAGCTTGCCCTCAAGCGGTCCTTCACGGAAAGACTCGACGAGAGCGCCGTGGCGGTGGTGGACAAGTTCGAGTTCGCCGAGCCCAAGACCAAGAACGCGGTTGCCGCGCTCAAGAGCATGAAGCTTTTCGGCGACAACAAGAAGAAACCCGCCAAGATCCTGATCCTCATCGACGATTACGATGTGAACAGCATTCTTGCCGTCAGCAATATCGCCAACGCTGGTATGCTGCACGTTTCTTCCGTCAACACGTTCCATGTGCTGGATGCCGACAAGATTCTTTTCACCAAGGAAGCGCTTGACTCCTTCGTCAAGCGGCTCGCATGAAGGGAGTACGAAAATGGCGAAAACAAGTCCGTATGAAATCATCGAGTTCATGATGACCACCGAAAAAGGTACGCTCCTCAAGGAACTCAATCAGTATGCTTTCAAGGTCTCTCCCAGAGCCACGAAGCTGCAGATCGCCTCCGCCGTGGAAGCCATCTACGAAGGCGTCAAGGTGAAGAGTGTCAACATCATGAACTACACAGGCAAACCCAAACGCTCCGGCAGATCCCCCGTTCCCGGCAAACGCGCCGACTGGAAGAAAGCGATCGTTGCCCTTGCCGAGGGTACCATTGATATTGCGTAAGGAGATCCACCATGGCAATCAAGACTTATAAACCCACCACAAGGAGCCGCCGCACGACGACTGTGGTCGATTATTCCGAGATCCTTACCCGCAAGTCCCCGGAAAAGTCCCTTACCAAAGGGAAAAGATCCACCGGCGGACGCAACAACATGGGCCGCATCACGGTCCGTTTCCGCGGGGGAGGGAACAAGCGCTCCTACCGTTTGATCGACTTCAAACGCAACAAAGTGGATGTGCCTGCCACCGTGCAGAGCATCGAGTACGATCCCAACCGTTCCGCCTTCATCGCGCTGGTGAAGTACGAGGATGATTCCAAGGCATACATCCTTGCGCCTCAGGGACTGACGGTGGGACAGAGCGTGATCTCCTCCGAAAAGGCCGAGATCAAGCCCGGCAACACCCTCAAACTCAAGAACATCCCCGACGGTATCGGGATCCACAACATCGAGCTCATGCCCGGCAAGGGAGGCATTCTGGTGCGTTCCGCCGGACAGGTCGCCACCCTTCGTTCCAAGGACGGCGATTATGCTCAGGTGAAACTGCCCTCCGGAGAAGTCCGCAAGATCCATCTGGAATGCCGCGCCACCATCGGTCAGGTGGGCAATCTGGATTACATGAACTCCTCTCTGGGCAAGGCCGGCAAGAAGCGCTATCTGGGCTTCCGTCCTCACGTCCGCGGCGTGGTCCAGAACCCTGTGGACCATCCCATGGGCGGCGGCGAAGGCAGATCCTCCGGAGGCGGTCATCCCGTTTCTCCCTGGGGTCAGCTTGCCAAAGGGAAACACACCCGTCATCCCAAGAAACCCAGCGGAAGATTCATTGTTGAACGGAGGAAGAAGTAATCATGGCCAGATCAATCAAAAAGGGTCCCTTCGTGGACTATCATGTGATCGAGAAAGTCGAGAAAATGGAAAAGGCCGGCGGCGCCAAGAAGCCCATCAAGACCTGGTCCCGCCGTTCCATGATCATTCCCGATTTTGTTGGACACACCTTCAATGTGCATAACGGCAAGACCTTCGTTTCCGTGTTCGTGACGGAAAACATGGTCGGTCACAGACTGGGAGAATTTGCTCCCACCCGTACATTCAAGGGTCACGGAGTCATCTCCGGCAAGACGGTGTAAGTTCGTTCTTGTTGAGATTTCTTCTGAAAACGCCGCGTTTCGCGGCGTTTTTTTTGTCCCCTTTAGGACAAAAAAACTACCGGCTATGCCGGTAAGTAAACGGGAAAAGCTTTAGCTTCAGGTAGACAAACGAAACCTCTTGAGTTAAATTAAGGCGCAGGTTCCGCAACCGCACCAAAAAATAACCCAAGAGGAGAAAAATGTCAAAGGAAAGCAGTGATAGTTTATCACACACCAGATGGAATTGCAAGTATCACATTGTGTTTGCCCCGAAATTTCGGCGGCAAAATATCTATGGCAAGCTGAAAATAGATATCGGAAAGATCTTGCGAGGATTGTGTGAGCGCAAAAACGTAGCGATAGAAGAGGCCGAACTGTGTCCGGATCACATCCACATGTTGGTAAGCATACCGCCGAATATGAGTGTCTCACAATTTATGGGATATTTGAAGGGAAAAAGTTCCTTGGTCATATTCGATCGGCACGCGAACTTGAAGTACAAATACGGCAATCGGCGTTTTTGGTGCCGCGGGTACTTCGTGGATACGGTAGGACGCAATCGGAAAGTGATAGCGGAATACATCAGAAATCAGTTGGTGGAGGATATGGCGCAGGACAAGCTCGTGCAGGGGGAATTATTCGACCCGTTTACTGGAGAAAAGGCAATAAAAAACCACTGAACCAGAGCTACTTTGAGTAGCCGCTGGGCCAGTGGTGCGAGTGGCGGAACCTCTCAATGCCCCTTTTAGGGGCTGGCCGGTAATATGCCCTTATAGGGCTGGTGCAAACCACCAGCTCAGCTGGTGGTCCTGATTTGGCAAGCCATGCGGTAAGTTCTTCATTCCTTTTGCGGCCCCGCTGCTGCCCGCGCGGAGCCGCTTTTTTTCGGCAAAGAAGGTCGTTTTGTCTGTTTTATGATACATTTTGTCAGTTTTATTATATGAACAAACCCTTGACTTTTCGCGATTTTCGGATATAATATCTGTGGAGAATTTTCGCCGCATATCATTTTGTCAACAGACAAGGAGGAAAAATGCCGGAGGGAAAGAGGAAAAGTTTCGCGCCGTTTACGCTTATCGAACTTCTGGTGGTCATCGCCATCATCGCCATTCTGGCGGGAATGCTGCTGCCCGCGCTGAACAAGGCCCGTCAGCAGGCTTTTGACAGCTCCTGCAAGAACAATCTCAAGCAGCTGGGCATGGGCTTCCAGTACTACAGAAACGACTACCAGGACTGGTGCATCATGCGCAGTCTCTGGAACAAGAATGTGGGCGGCGGACTGGGCGGCGACCACTGGGCGGTCTATTTCCACTATCTGGGGTATGTGAAGCGGGGGAAGGTCTATACCTGCGCTACCACCGGGAAAGTGGCGCTGGGCGTAAATATCAACGACGGCGGAGCAATGTACGGGACCCACTACGGGATCAACACGGGGACCTTCGGGACCGATCCGGACAACATGCCCTTCCTGAAGGCGACCATTCTGGACCGGTCCAAAAAGGGCCCCGGCTGTGTGGTATTCGCGGATACCGCCACCTACGGAAACGGCCCCAGCTATGTCATCCAGTACTCCTCCGCCAAGCCCGGTCTGGGGATCAACAGCTACGGAAATATCAAGGCGCAGGTGGGATACAGTGTCGTCACCAACGTCTATACCATCCATCTGCGCCACGGCGGAGGTTCGAGGCCCTTCGGCAACACGGTGACGTTTGCCGGAAATATCGCCCCCTACAGCAACAGGACCAGCGAACTCCGGTCCACCCTTCCCTTCCAGCCGGTGCGCCGCTACGGAAGGACCTATCACGACTGGATCTCCGCGCCCTGATGTCTGACGTAAAAACGAATGTCTTCGAAAAGAGACTTTAACCTAACAGAAAGGACAAAAAAAATGAAATGGCATTGTCTCCTCGTCCCGCTGCTTCTGCTCTCCGGAGCGGCACTCTTTGCGGCGGAAGTGAAAATCGACCTCAAAGATGCGGTCATCGTCCAGAAAAACGCGGCTCTGAAAAAGCTTGCGGAAGATCTGAAGAAGCATCTGGACCTCATCGGCTCGACGGATGTGAAGATCGTGAAAAAGGCCCCCGAAGGCAAGTACGCCTTCTTTATCGGGGAAGCCCCGGCAAATGCCCCCGCAAAATTCCAGCCGGAAGAGGGCAGATACCTGGTTACGGACAAGGCCGCCTATTTCTACGGGGATCCCCTCCGCAATCAGGGGGTGAATCACGCCGTTTACACGTTCCTGGAGGATTCTCTTGGAGTGAGATGGCCCATGTTCGAGCTCATTTCCGCGGAAAAGCGCAACCCTGTCATCATCAGCAAGCTGGAAGGCAAATTCGTTCCCGAGCTGAATCTGCGGGGCATCCGTCACCGGGGCAACTGGTACAACCGCATGAGAATGGGCAGCCACAACCGCCCCAGCTACGGTCACGCCTTCATCAACTGGTGGGACCGGTTCGGCAAGGATCATCCGGAATACTTCGCCCTCAACTACGGGAGACGCTTCCCCACCGGGCTGGGCAGGCAGAATGCGGATGTGGCCCAGGCCAACGCTTCCAAGCATCTTGCCCGGATCATCGCTCTTTGCGTAAGCAACGAAAAGGTGTGGGACCAGATCATTGCCGACTGGAAAGCAAAAGGGATGCCCGAATACATCAACCTGTGTGAAAACGACGCCCCCGATCTTCTCTCCTGCCACTGCGAAAACTGCATGAAGCTGGATGTGCTCACCGAAGCGCAGAAGAAGGACTGGACCCATGCTCTGGCGGACCGTTACGTCTACTTTGCCAAAGGCGTTCTGGCAAAGGCGCAGAAGTACCGCAAAGACGTGAAGATCGCCATGTACGCCTACAACGCCTCCCAGGACGCCCCCAGAAGGGAGAAACTCCCCGACGAGATCGTCATAGGGATCGTGCCCACCAACTTCACCATGCCCTCTCTGGAGGCGTACGTTTCCTCCTGGAAAAAGGTGGGGCTCAAGCACTTCTTCTATCGGCCCAACCGCCACTTCTACTATGCTCCTCTCATGTTCCCCGCGGGCTTCCACAAGCACTTCTTCGACGTGGTCAAGTTCATGGAGAAACAGGGCGCCATCGGCTTCGATTACGACGCGCCTCCCACCGAAAACCTCAGCATCCAGCTTTCCGACTACCTTATGGCAAAGGCGCTGTCGGATCCCTCCATTTCCTATGAAAATGCCATGAAGCACTATCTGGATGCCTACGGACCCGCCGCGGAAGAGGTGGGAAAATACTTCGAATACTGGCGCAAGGAAGTGTGGGAAAAACGCATCGAGAAGGATGTGAACAAGATCACGGAAGAGGGCGCTTTCTACAATTACGGGCGCGGGCTCTGCCGTCTGCTGGGGAACTACTACAAGGAGTCCGATTTCGTCACGGCGGGCAAGCATCTGGAAAATGCCCTCAAGGCTCCCGGACTTACGGAAAACCAGAAGGCCCTCGTGCAGAAGCTTGCGGACTTCAACGAGCACGGACATCTGCTCTTCAACGCCGTGGCCAACAAGACCGACAAGGATTCCATTGCGCTTCTCAAATACCGGCAGAAACACAATATAAAGATCCTGAACGGGTCGGAACAGTACTATGGAGACGTGGCCGGACTCAAGAGAGTGCAGGATCTTGCCGAATTCACGCCTCCCTACATCCAGACGGAACTCTTCTGGAGATTCAAGCTGGATCCTCAGGACGTGGGCGAAAAGGAGGGCTGGCAGAAGGACGGCAGAAAGATCAATGAGTGGAAGTACGTCATGGCCACCAACAAGAACTGGGAAAAGCCCTACGCCCACTACAAGCAGATCCCCAAGGAACTCCGCGACCTTACCGCCAACTATGACGGCATCGCCTGGTACGCCACCGCCGTGCGCATCCCCGCAGACTGGTTCGGCAAGAGAGAGATTTTCCTCTACTTCGGCGCCGTGGACGACTCCTGTACCATCTATGTGAACGGGGAAAAGGCCCACTACCGGCCCTACGTCAACCCCAGCGACTGGAGCACGCCCTTCTCCGTGAACATCACCAAGTTCATCAAAGGGGAAAGCCCCCGCAAGCCCCAGTACATCATCGTGCGCGTGGGGGACAAAGGCGGAGCAGGCGGGATCTGGAAACGGGTCTGGCTGGTCTCCAAGGAAAAGAAATAAGAAATCTTCTTTTCTCTTTCGGCGGCTCCGGAATTTTCCCGGGGCCGCTTTTTTTGCGGAGAAACGCTTCTTCCGTCGGTTCCGTGATACATTTTGTCCATTTTATTATAGCAATAAGGTCTTGACTTTTCGCGACTTCCCGGTTATAGTAACGGAAAAGTTTTTCGAAACCCCGTAAACGGAAAGGACAAAAAAATGAAACTGCATTGCTTTCTCGCCTCTCTTCTTCTGCTCTCAGGAGCCGCCCTCTTTGCGGAGGAGGTAAAGATCGATCTTGCCAACGCGGTCATCGTACAGAAATACAAGGGCGAAAAAAAGCTTGCGGAAGACCTGAAGAAACATCTGGATCTCATGGGCTCCTGCGACGTGAAAATCGTGAATAAGGCTCCCGAAGGCAAGTACGTTTTCCTTCTGGGGGAAGCCCCCGAAAACGCGCCGAAAACGCTGGAACCGGAAGAGGGGAGATACCTCATCACGGACAAAGTTGCCTATTTCTACGGAGACACCTTCCGCGATCAGGGAGTGAAACACGCCGTGTACACGTTTCTGGAGGATTCTCTGGGGGTAAAATGGCCCGGAAGGGAGATCGTGCTGGAAAAGCGCAATCCCGTTATCGTAAGCAAGCGGGAAGGAAAGTTCGTCCCCGTTCTGAATATGCGGGGCATCCGGGGGCTGGGCGTCTGGCACGGCCGCATGAAAATGGGCGCCCACAATCCGCCCAAGTACGGACACGCCTTCACCAAGTGGTGGAAACGGTTCGGCAAGGAACACCCGGAATATTTCGCCCTCAACTACGGGAAACGCCGTCCTACCCGGCTGGGCGTGAATACGGGGGATGTGGCCCAGGCTCTGGCGCCCGGGGTAACGGAAATGATCGCGCTTTGCGTAAGCAATGAAAAGGTGTGGGACCAGATCGTAGAGGACTGGCGGAAACAGGGGATGCCCCTGTACATCAACTTGTGCGAAAACGATGCGCCGGACAATCTCTCCTGCCACTGCGAAAACTGCATGAAGCTGGATGAACTCGATGAGGCGCAGAAGAAGGACTGGACCCACGCT
>JAGAEF010000200.1 GCA_017613255.1 Lentisphaeria bacterium | reverse complement strand
GAAGGGGCTTCCTTTACCACATCCGAAACCCATCCCGCGGGAACTTCGTGTTCCCCGTATGCGTCGTTTCCGCCCGATCGCCCGTTTCCGTCCGGATAGGAGCTGCTTCTTTTCCCGGAGGAGCGCCGGGAGTTTTTGCCGAAGGAGCTCCCTCCGGGACCACGTCCTTCTCTTTCCCCGTTCTCCCCGGGCCCGGAGGCGGAAGAAGTGCCCTGCCCGGTGCCGGAATTTCCATTCCCGTTTCCGCCCCGTGCCGCGCTTCCGCCGTTTCCTCCGGAACCATTCCCGTTTCCGCCCCGTGCCGCGCTTCCGCCGTTTCCTCCGGAACCATTCCCGTTTCCGCCTTGAGCAGAGCTTCCGCCGTTCCCTCCGCCTGACTTGGCTTGTCCTTTTCCCGAACCCTCATTCGCTTTTCCGCCGTTCTCGCCGCCTGACCGGGCAGGCGTTTTCTTCTTTTCTTCCTTCTTCTCCCCGCTCTTCTTTTCGGAATTTTCGGGGGAGGATTTTTGCGGAGAAGGCTGTTTCGCAGGCGGCGTCCTTCCGGTTTCTTCCAAAGGAAAGTCCGTTTGGCTGGGCCGGGGCTTTTCGGAATCATCGCACCCCTGGAAGAGGAAAAACACAAGCGGAAGCGCAAGGGAAAGAAGGATCGGCAGACGAATCATTTTCATTTCTCCTTTCATCAGTATCCTGCGGAATAAGTAGAGTCCCCCAGGTACAAAACGAGACTTGTGTCGATGTACCAGTGGATCGGCATGGCGGCTTTCCGCAAAAGCCTGCGGAATTCTATGAAGTTTTCGAAGGAATCCGGGTGCACCAGAATCCACAGGAAAGCCGTCGATTTGCTGTAGCTGCCCAGCACCGACGCAAGGTTTGCGGAGGAAACGGCGGCAACGGGGGTGCCTTTGATCGGCGTGAGAACAAGGGTTTTGTCATACCGTTTGACCCGGACCTCCCGGGAGGAAACGAGGTATTCCGTTCCCAGTTGGTACAGCTGATTGCCTTTCAGAATGATGACGTACGGCTTGCTTTTGGTTTGCTCCTTGTGGGAGAAATGGAATTTCAGCTTCGGCGTGCGTTCCAGCTGGGAACGGAGCTGGTCCGCAAGGAAGGACAATTTCCTGTACTCTTCCCTGAGTTTGTCCACCTTGTCGGTATTTCTGGACGTCAGTTCGGTGATTTCCGATTCCTTTTTCCCGTTTTCCTTTTCCAGTTGCCTGTTTTTCCGGTCCAGTTCGGCCAGATCCTGCTTTGCAAGGTCGTTTTCCCTTTGCAGATCTTTTTGATCCTGCGCGAGTTTCGTTACCTTTTCGGGGAGATCGCTTTTGGCCTGTTTGTACTGGGAAGAGGTTCTTTTCATGGAGGAAAGCTTTTTGGAAAGGCTCTCCCTTCTTGTTTCCAGCAGCTCCTGTTCCTGTTTCTGCCTCCGGAGTTCCTCCTTGATTTTTTCGATATTCTCCTTCCGGGCGTCCAGCGTCCTGCTGACGAAAAAGGCAAGGGACAAACTGATGGCAATGAACATGACCCCGCCGAAGGTGTTGCACATGGTATCCAGAAGCAGATCCATACTGCCGGGCATGGCGTTTTTACTCATGGAGAATCATCTCGCTTTCCCGGATCGGTTCGAAACCGTAATCCGCTTTGCCCATGGACAGAGCAAACTGTTCCAGCAGAAAGTAGCTGTAACTCACGGCGCTGGGCTTGATCATGAAGACGAAATAATATTGCGAAACCGGAAAACTTTTCAGGCGGGAAAGGGCCTCTTTGACCATTTCGGGAATGATCGGAGTCCTGCGGCGGATGACAACGGTCTTACGTTCCTTCGTGTCGACGATCCCGATCGTATTTGCGGAACAGACCAGAAGGACGGGAATCTTGTCGATGGAGGAATCCACCGTTACCTGAATATCCTTCTTCCGGCGCTCCAGCTCCCTCCGCGCCGCCTCGTTCTGCCTGCGTTTTTCCCGGATCTTTTTCGCCAGATCCTCCCTTTGCGCTTCCGCAAGTTCCAGTTCCTTTTTCTTTTCTTCCAGCTTCCGCTTCCTTTGTTCCCTTTCGGACTGCCGGACCTTCCCGTCCGCCATTTTCCGGAGGAGCTCCTCCTTCTGCGCTTTCAGCACTCCGATCTTCTTTTCCAGACGGTACTTTTCGAGGATCAGGGAAGACTCGTCCATCTGCCGGGCATTTTTCATCCTTTCCCGGTAAAGGCCGATGTCCTTTTCCATCTCGGCGATTTGCTTTTTCAGGAGAGCGTTTTTGCTTTGCACCTGGGAAAGTTCGCTGTGAACAGGGGAATTCTCCTGATGGTTTTTCGTGATCTCCAGAATCTTCAGCGAAAGCAGCAGAAGAAAAAAGATCATGATCCCCGTGAGACTGGTGATGATGTCCTGAAAGGAAAAAAGCGATACAGGAGGCTCGTCATCCCGGAACATGGATTCAGCGCTCCATATCGATCATTTTGAGCTTGGAGACGATATTCCGGTAGCAGTAGGTAGCGCACTCGTCCATAAGGCTTTCCTCTTTCTGCATGATCAAAGTCATCAGAAGCTGCAGGAAGAGCGCCGCCACCAGCGCGATCAGGGTCGTTTCGAAGGCCACGGCAAGTCCGCTGGTCACTCCTCCCAGGGATTGCTTGAGCTGGTCCAGCTCCGCCCCGCCCGTAATGACTTTGCCGAAGCCGCCCACCGCTTCGGAAAGCCCCAGAACCGTGCCGATGAACCCGGTTACGGGAATGGCCCAGATCAGCCCCTTGGGAAGCGTGTACGTGCCTTCGAGATATTTTTCGTCCGCCAGCGCCAGATCGTTCAGCACCGAGGAGACATCGGAAACCCGCCCGATGTTTTTCAGGTTGGAAAGCGTTTTCTGGATGCGGTTCAGGGCAATGAACCCGCCCGCCAGATAGACCTGTTCATCCATCCGGCTCTGCACAATGGCGGAATTGTCGGGAGAGAGGATGAAGCCGGGGGTATTCGGCAGAATTTCCAGTGAAAGCACCTTCCTCTGGATTTCGATCTTGCGCAGTTTCACCAGAAGAAACGCCAGACACCACATGGTAAGAAAGACCGTGCAGATGGGGATCCAGCTTCTGTTTTCCGGCCCGCCCGGAAAAAACATATTGATGAACTGCAGAGATTTCATCTGCCAGAAGGGATACAGTGCGGCGTAAAAGATCACGCTGAACACCATGCCCAGAAAAAACGTCCAGATGGAATTGACCCCGGTGAACCTTTTTGCGGGGATCCCCAGTTTGGCTTCCGGATCCATCCTTTTCCAGTCGAACACATACTCCTGCTTCATTTTTTCTCCTCTCCCAGCCATTCCTGAATATCGTGCTTTTCCTCTTTTCTCACCAGATCAAGAGAATCGATCCGCACGGCCATGTTGTGCTGGACGGCGGAAGATACGCGTCTGAATGATCCTCCCCACAGGATAGCCACCACTTCGCCGTTGGGAAGGAAGATCGGACTGCCGCTTGCCCCGCCCGTGGTGGGAATATCGTGGATGATGGATTTGTTGAATTCGGGCATGGAATAGACCTTGTTGAAATCCGTGATCTTGTTGATCGTCCCGGATTTGAAGACGGCTTCCGGCCGGTTGAGGTCCAGATTCCCGTTATCCATGAGCCCTTCCATGGGGAATCCGATGTACGCAATGCTCTGGCCGGGAACCAGCGCGTAGAGACGCTTCGTGGAGGCGATTTTGACGAATTTTTCCGTATGTTCCGAGGTCGTCAGGATCGCCACATCGAACTCCCCGTTTTTGAACTGGGAATCCGCATCCGGAGCCGGATTGGCCTGATACCGGGGATGGATCTGAACGCCGGTCACCTTGAGGAATTTCCCCCCGCTGTGAGCAAGCCGGATCTCGACGCTGCGCACCTTTACGTTCTCATGGAGAAGTTTTCTGCACGCTTCGATCTGCTTCTTGTTCTTCTGGCAATACCGGGCAATTTGTTCCCGGTTCTTTGCGCCGCTGTTTCGGGCATCTTCCAGAACGGCGGACCAGAGGACATTTTCCAGTACTCCCGTTTTCTGATCCTTGATCCCGTAGGCGACATGACAATTCGTGGCAAATTGATTTTTCCCGATGGCGAAAGCCGTGCCGATGGGATATTCATGAGAAACCTTGAAATCGCCGATCTTGTTCAGCAGTTTCCCGTTGACATCCTCCAGCGTCACGGTGATGACCCCCACCGCGGTCTGATATTGTCTGCACACCTCCTGAAAATCGGCGGGAGAAGCTTTCAGAAGTCCGTTGAAGTTGCCCCGGAAGAAAAGAATTCCCGCTCCGCCAAGGAGCAGAAGAAGGAAAAGAACGATTCCGACAGGCAGCAGAACGGACCTTTTGACCGGAAGGGGGCGGACCGGGGGTTCCTGCAGGATGACATCCTTTTCCGAAAGCCGCAGAGGCTGAGCGGCTCCGTCCATTTCCTCTTCGTATTCTTCGGGCGGAAGTTTGAGCTTGAGCTTTGTTCTGCTTTCGCCTTGTTCCGCGGAGTTCTCCGGCAAAGCGGCCTCCCGGTGCAGGGGCTGCCACTCCTTGAGATCCGCGGAAACAAGACTGTTTTCGGAAAAGAAACCGGAGCGGACTTTGTCCCTGATCTTGTTTTCTTCGACGGGCCCGTAGGTTTTTCCGCCGCTTATGATGTAGTATTTCATTTTACTCTCCTCTCATGTTCCGGGGCCAGAATTCCGGCCAGTTCATCTTTTTCAAGTCGATCCCCCCCCTGCCGCGGGCCAGTTTGCGGTACGGCAGAGTCCTTTCCACGGTGAACAGAAGATGCCCGGCGATCCTGTCCCGGAACCGGTCTTCGATGACCAGATCGTTTTTGTCATAATGCCCCACGCGCAGGATCCCGGAAACATCGTCGTCGAAGCAGAAGATGTCCCCGGAAGAATCTTTCCTGTCTGCGCAGATGGTGTATTTCAGCACGCCTTTGACCTTCATGGGAAGCGTGAGATACCGGACGGCAACGACGGTCTGGGCCTTGTAAAAATCCCGTATGGCCTGATTCTGGGCAAGCACGGTTCCGAGACGGGAAAAATCGTATGTCTTGAAAAACAAATCGACCTTTTCCGCAAGGAACTTGTTTCCCAGCGGATCGCCCGCCTGCGTATCCAGCTCCTGGAGTTTCTGAAGCTCGTTTTTCAGCTGCTGAAGGGTTTTTTCCGTGGAACGGTCGATTCCGGCAAGAGGTTCCAGAATGCGGAGGGCCAGCTTCATTTTCCAGTACGGTGCGCACATCTCATCCCGCCGGATGGCTTCCAGGAACTGTATCCCCTTGGAAAGGATCTCGTTTTCATCGATGCGGTTCAGTTCGGTGAACCCCTGCTGGATCAGGGTCTGGTGGGGCGCCCGGGATGTCCTGATGGCATCCAGCGAAAAGGCCGCCGGGTAAATCAGACGGCAGTTATCGTAGGTTTCGTCGCCGATGATTACGCTGATCTGCTTGAAATTCTTCCTGGATCTTTTCAGGATGACCCTTGCTCCCTTGGTGTTCCTGAAGGAAACTTCCATAAGACGCTTGTCGTTGGTGGAGGAGGCCATGCTGGGGAATTTCGGCGTAAGCGGAGCATAAATATCGATGGAGGATACGGCAGTTTCCAGCCGGAGGAAGATGAGATTCTGCCGGTTCGTGTTTTCCTGCAGACTGTCGAAGCCTTCGATCAGTTCCGTTTTTGCCGCCTTGAGTTTGCCTGCAAAATCCCTTCTTGCCTGAACATCCCGGAAGAAGGCCTTCTGCCCGAATTCCCCGGGAACGGTTCCTTCGCTCTGCTTCAAAAATTCCAGGATGGCTTTGAAATAGGTTATCTCCTTGAGACAGCCTTTCAGACCGTCGGCTTCGCTTTTGTAGGCGCTGTTGTCGGGACTGCCGATGAAGTCCCGCACGGCGCTTTCCATGGTGCTGAAGTTTTTCGCGCCGACCACGGCGTTCATGATCCGGTCCCCTTTCAGAAGACGGTTCTTCCGGTCGCTCAAGACTTCTTTGAGGGTTTCCGGAGAACGCAGAAGATCCTTGTTTTCGGCCAGAAGCTCCCTGCTCAGACCCGGGATCTTCATGATCTCCCCGTGAAGGGCAACCAGGGTTTTCAGAAGTTTTTCCGCCCGTTCGAGTTCATCTTCCTTCAGAAACGCAAGGACCTGATCGCGGCAGCGCCTCAGCTCGGAAATCTTCTCGTAAAAGCGGGTCTCCATGGCCTCTTTGTTCCGCTGAAGCGTTTCCTCCATCCAGGTGCTCAGCACGGTGATCTGTCCCTTTTCCCCTTCGGTTCTGGCAAGCTTTTCCGCCGCCGCAAGCCTGCCCCGGAAGGTGTCGTCCGGAAGCCCCTGTTTCTTCAGCTCTTCCAGCTCTTCCAGCGCCTTCCTGAAATCCTTTTCCCGCCACGCTTCATTTTTTTCCAGTTCGTGCAATGCGGCAATCGCTCTCGTGATCTTCGGTCGGCCCGCCAGTTTCGGATAACGTTTCCGAATCTCCGCAAGAATGGATTGCGCTTCCACGATTTTTCCCTCTTCGATGGCGGAGGAAAGATTGCGCGCCTGAGCGTTTTCCAGGGCGCTTTGGGCTATCCAGACGGCAGAAGCGCCTAACAGCAGAAGAACGACGGCGGCGCTTCCCGCAATTTTCAGCCCCTTGAGGATGGCGGCGGTCCTGCGTTCCCGCTCGATGTCCCGCCTGTACGCTCCCACGCGCTTCTCCAGGTATTCCGGGACCGCAAGTCCGGAGGAATGGATCTTCGCAAAGCACTTTTCGACCTGCGGGAGATCCGCCCCCGTATCCATGAGGGCCGTGACATGTTCCAGAAGATCCTGAAATTCCCGCTGTTCCTTCAGCTTTTTCCTTTCCCCTTCCAGGTACGATGCTGCCTCTTTCAGCTGCATCTCCTCGTTTTTGTCGGGCGTATAGTGAAAAGCACGGCAATGCTCCTGCCAGCAAATCAATGCGTCCTCCAGCGCCGTGATGTCGAAGGAAGCGTAGGCATTGTTGATCTTTTCCAGAATGGTTGCGGCCTTCTTCTTTGCCTCCTCTTCCCTGTGCTGCAGGACGATTTTTTCCACCTTCTGAAGCACGATGGTGGGAATGTCAACCGCCCAGCGGGTGTTTTTGAACTCGTCATGGATCCGTTCCAGACGGTCAAAATCCTTGCGCTGGATGACCTCCTGCGCTTCGGAAATCAGCTGGGAAACATACTGATTTTCCACCTCCTTGAGGGGCAGGACCCATTCCGAATTTCCCTTGTCGATCCGGGCGATCTCCCTGAGCAGATGAAGCTTGTTTTTCACCTGATCGGTTCGGGCTATGCGCCGGAACTCCGTGAGAAGCGGCCGGAGATCATCCATTGCGGCAACCGCCTCCTGCAGATCGTCCACGGATCGTCTGTCGATCTCGTCGGGAAAGGGCCAGTCGTAAAGGTCGGCCAGAAGCAGCAGCTCCTTGCGTTCCGGGGCAAAAAGCACATCGATGAGTTGGAAGAGATTCGGCTCCTGCTGAGCAAGAACGACGGCTTCGATTTTCTGTTTCCTCTGCAGAAGGACCTCGCACTCCACCAGCCTTTGCGCGGCCTCGTTGTTCAATTTGCAGTAGGCGTTGTACAGCTCCCGCGCCGTGGGAGAATCCAGCAATTCCGCCGAGTTGAGAAACGACTTGATGCGAACGATGATCTGTTGGTCTGTATCCATATCCATTCCCCTTTATTTTCCCGAAAACGCTTCCTTCAGCGGGAACTGTTCGTAATTCACCCTCTGACAGGTGAGGCAAAGAGATGCTTTTTCGACGATATCCTTCAAAAGAGCTTTTTTCCTTTTTTCGTTCCAATCTGTCGTCTGCTTAAGAGAGCGTTCGAACTTTTCGAATTTCGGATCATCGGATTTCAGAATGTTCAGCGGGACTTTTTGGCAGAGAAAGTCCGAAAGCTTGTGCCGGGCAGACTTAAAATTCCGATGAATTTCTTCCCGTTCCCGAAGATCCTCATTCTTCAGGAGAGGGGTATCTTTGGCATGGAATTTCTTTTCCCAGTCATTGCAGTCTTTCAGAAGAGCTTTCAGTTTGCTTCCGAGCTCACCTCCCAGTTTCTCCCTGATTTCGTTTCCGGAATTGACCGGGGAAGTGTACATTTTCTTCTCCTGAGAGAAAAGCCATCTGCCGAAGGAAAGGACATTCCTCATTTTCTTGTACTGGAAGGAATACCAATTTCCGTCTTCGCGCACAAGATCGAAGTATTCTTTCCCGATTTTCAGGGAAAGAACAACTTTCCCTTCACACGGCATGTTGTCCTTTGTGTAGAAGGCGTCCGGCTTTTCCAGCGGGAGAAAGAGGCGGATTCTGTTCGTTTTTTCATCGATTTCGATTTTGCCCTTTTCCTTCCCGGGCCGGAGTTTGGAAATATCCACCCGGAAGAAGAGCGGCACGTCCTTTCCCTCAAGTCTGACCAAAATCTCATTCCCTTTGGGCAAGGGGGACGTACTTTCCGACGCAAAGGCAAGGACGCCTTTCTCGTACTTCACTGCGTACCGGATCGACCGGGCATCCCCGTCCTCCATTTTAAAAGTGCCCATGACATATTCCGCTTTGACATTCGGGAGGATCAGGAACCGGATCCCGCCTGGGGAAATCTCTCCCACGCGAACCGTAACACTTCCGTTTTTCCGGTGAAACGCCTTCGCATTTTGCCACAGGAAGCGCACGTCGTCCACAGGACAGGGGTTGCCTTCAACCTTCGGCGGGGGAACTTCCTTGCCCTCCTTTTTCTCCCTCCCTGCGGGGGGAGAAGAGTTCGGGCCGCCCATGGGGATCGTATTGAATCGGTGAGGAACTCCCGAATCGGGTTTGACGCTCTTTGCGGGCGGAGCCGCCTTCTTTTTCGGAGGAGTATGCTTTTCCGTATTGCTGATGAGCTCATCGATTTCCTTTTCCTTTTTCCGGCAGTTCTGAATCAATTCCTGTGTCGTGTCGCCGCCTGCAATTTTCTGAGCCTGCTTTTCCGCCGCCTGCTGCGCCTCCTGCCTTCCGGTCTCTGTGTCACTGCCCGAATCTTTCGGAGCCTGCTTTTCCGCCGCCTGCTGCGCCTCCTGCCCTCCGGTCTTTGTGTCGCCGCCTGCAATTTTCGGAGCCTGCTTTTCCCCGGCTTTGCGGAATATATGGAAGAGGAACTGATATTTTCCGAGTTTTTCCGTTTTGGTTCGGATCGACTCGAAGCGTTTTTTCAGGTCGTCCAGCTCTCCTTTCCGATTTTCGACGTCATTTTTCGTCAGAAGCGGCTCTTTTTTGTCTTTGATCTTTTCCAGGTTTGCTGTGGAGTCGCTGAAAAAGTTGCGGTACTCCTTGAATTCCTCCCATTTTGCCTCGCAGATCTGCCTGGAAACGAAGTGGGCAAATACGCCGACTGTTCCCAGAACGAAAAGAATCACCAGAAGCGTGGGAAGGATGGGTCTTGCTTCCGCTCTTTGCGCGGCGGAATGCCTTTCGTACCGGCCATATCTATCTCCTGAAGCGTGACCTTGGGCCGGAGCGGGCGTGTCGATGTCCAGAATTCGGATTCCGGGGGAAACGCGGACCTCCCCAAACTCCCGGATTTTCCCTTCCGGAAGCGGGCTTTGGACATCCTGCGGAGAAAGCATCACCACGTCCGTTCTGGGTGCGTGCAAACTTACTTCAACGGGAGGCATTTTTTTCTGCGTTTCTTCCGCGAGCCTGCCTGTCCTTGCAAGGGAGACGAGTTCCGACTCCTTTTCCACGGGGCGGGGGGCGGTAAGATCGATGACGATGTTCATCGGCGATCTGCGGGCAAGAAGAGAAGCTTCCGAGCCGACGGGACAGCATCTCCAGGTACAGCTCATCCCCGCGGGCAGATGCACGAAATAGGTGTTGAACGTAACCTGCCAGCGGGACTCTTCCGGCAGAAGGGAAAGGGCTTCGTGGAGCAATCCGAGGATCTCCCTGTTCTGCTCCGGTTTGTAGAGAATGTACACGTTCTTTCCGGGGGAATCCAGATAGGTCTGCGCCAGAAAGCCCGCCCATCCGGCATCCCCCATGACTTCCTCCCAGCGGACGCATTTCTGCACACTGCTGTCGGTTTCCGGGATCTCCTTTTGTCTGTCGTAATATTCCGCCCTGATCTCCCAGGAAGCGTCCTTGAAGAGTTCTTCGTGCAGCAGAAGGGAGGCGGGTCCCCCTTTGGCCAGAAGGGCTTCCCTGGGGCTCAAAACGAGATGGGAAGCCAGTTTGTTGGACCGCCGGGTATAATCCACGCCGTTGAAGCAGATCCGGCTTAAAATGTGCTGCCGCTCTCCATTCGCCTCGTAGAGATAATGGGAGCGGGACACGGGGTTGTCCCACGCGTTGGGTGCATAGTGGGGATAAAGGGGCTTGTAGGCGCTGAGCCCTTCCAGCGTGGCGATCAGCCGGGGGCCCAGCCCTCTGGTGCAGGCCACCACGCAAAATCCGGAACTGCCTCGCGTCAGCCCTTCCGGCGCGGATGTGTATACAAGCTCGAAAGCCATTTTTCTCCTTACTGCCTGGACCAGAATCCCGTATCGATCTGCTCATCCAGGGAGGTCGCCTGACAGGTTTGGCCGCGTGTGTAGTTCCCGGGAACCGGCAGAGTATAGTATTTGTCCGCCGCTTCGCAGTACAAGGACATGCCCCAGTAGATCCGGGGAAGCTGGTAACGTTTGGGCGCTCCGGGGAAGGTAAAGGTGATGGTGTCGTTGGAGAAGCGGAAATGCTCCAGTTTTTCCGCCCCTTCCACAGGCGGCATCACCGCGGAGATGAGTCCGTGCAGATAGAGATGGAGAAGGAAGGGCACCTCGGTCCAGAAGGGTTTCATTTCGTCGGGGATGATCCCCAGCGCCTGTTTTCTGCCGGAAGGGGCGTTCTGTTCCCCGTTTCCCAGGGGCTTGGGGGAAGTGCCGAAGGAACTTACGGGAACGAAATAGACCGTTTCGGAAAAGCCCTCGGCGGCCCCCACGAATTCGGGGGCGATCTCCAGAAGTTTTTCCCGCAGGAGGAAACTCATGTTGGTGACGTTCTGGAGGTCCAGGGAGTATTCCATTTTCGTCTCGTCGTACTTGAGGAAATCCTCGTTTTTCGGCTGAAGGCCCAGACTCTCCCTCAGGACATCGAATTTCGCTATGGCAACGATCAGCGGCTGACGGTACTTGTCCGTCATCTGCAGCCCTGAAAATTTCCGGACTCTTGCGGCCATCTCGTAGAAAAGGGCCAGCTGGTTCGTGGATTCCTGCTGGAACTGGGGATCGTCTTTCGCGCAGAATTTCTGCATGTGGGCGTCCCGCAGGGGGTCGTAGACGAAAATGATCCCGTCGGAAAAGGCCAGATGATTGGTGGCCAGATTGTTGACCTGCTCATGGCCGGGCTGAAAATGTTCGCCTGCGTTGTCATAAAGGATGATGTTGCGTTCCAGCTCCTTTCTGTCCTTGTCGAAGCGGGGGTGCCCCGGCATGGGGGTAAGGGCGAAAATGAAGGGCTTGGGCAAGTCCACGGGGAATCCGTTCATGATGATCTGGTTGGTGTAGCCGCTGCCCTGCAGTTCGGTTTTGGGCAGGGAGACCGGAGACTCCGGATGATTGTTCATGAAAAGAACGCTTTCATACTCGTTGAGAACCGCGTTGAAGGTGGAATCCACATCCCCGATATTGTACTCGAAATAGTGGGGCAGACATTTGCGGATCTGCCACATCATGGTGGTCAGAAGATAGGATTTCCCGCTGGAGGGCGCCCCTACGATGGAGAAGATGGAGGAGGGCAGATCCACCACCGATTCGGGAATCTTCAAATGGCAGTGCGGGCAGGCCATTTCCGGGCATTCCATGCCCTTGTCGTCTATGGCCATTCCCCTTGCGGAAAATTTGACGGGCAGGAACCGTTTCTGGGCGTCCGCGCCCAGCACGGGATCTCCCAGAAGGTCCAAATGCCTGGAAATATAGTTGATGTCCTTGAAATCGAACTTCTGCCAGCAATGGGGACAGGTGATCCAGATACTGGGCCCCTGACTGAACTGCTTTGCAGGAGCCGTTGCGTCTTTTTCCGGTTTTTCCTTCTTTTTCTGCGGTACGGCGGAAGACTTTTCGATCTTGAAATGGGTCTTGCAGTTGCCGCACAGAGCCCGCCTGCCGGCCAATGCCTCATCCAGTTCGTAAACGGCTCCACAATGTGGACAGGGTACAGATATCATTGTTTTCCTCCGTTGCATCTGCTCTCCGTTTTTCAGAGTTCACTCCCCGGAAGATCGTTTCTTTCAGGCAAAACCCATTTTTGCCTCAGGAAAAAACGGAGCTTTTGCAGCATAACACAATAGTGTACACTGCAAAGCCCAAAAAGTCAAGCGGAAATGGCTGTTATCGTGGATTTTTGTTTTCCGTTTCTTTCCGTCCGGCGGAAAGAAACGGAGTTCCTTCAGGAAGGAGTACTTATTCCCAATTTGCACGACCTCCCTGCGGAAGAAAAGCTTTCCGCTTCCGATTCCGGGAGAAATTTCCGTTTTTTGCTTGAAAAATGTTCCGCGGGGATGTATGTTGCCGCACCGTACATCAGGCGGCAGATTCTGCCGTCCGCCGAACAGAAAAAAGGAAAGGAAAAGAAACATGAATACCCAATGTCCCCGCTGCCGCAGTTTCAACGAGGTGGATCCGCAATCCGCCGGGCAGACCGTCCGTTGCGGCAGCTGCGGAGAAGAGTACGAAGCGGTGAACCCCAATCTCTTTCCCTGCCCGGACTGCTTCAACCTCATTTCCCGGCGCGCTTCCGTGTGTCCCCGGTGCGGCGCACCCATCGTTCACTCCGCAAGAAGCGTGAACGCCAACGATATCGCCTCCGAAAAAATCATTGCCGTCTATCATCCCAGCGCCATGAATTTCCTGTGGGCAATCCTCTGCGGGATCATCACGATCCCTCTGCTGATCGGTGTTTTCGTCCTCATTTACATCTGCATCGAAATCTACTGCACAAGTTACGAGCTGACCACCCACCGGGTGATCGTGCGGAAAGGGTGGATCGCCAAGAACCAGAACGAGATCTGGATCAAGGACATGCGCGGCGTGAACTTCAATCAGACGATCTGGCAGCGCATCATCGGCGTGGGGGATATTTCCATAGGCACCGCCGCCTCCGCTGGAAACGAGATCTTCATCGTTGGGATCGCCGATCCCGCAAAGGTCGTGGACGACATCAACGCCCTGCGGCAGGCCTGATCCCCCCCTTCCGGCCCTTTTTGAGCGGAATACCCGGGGTAAGACAACGACGCCCGATGCGTTTTCGTGCCGGTAATTGTTTCGTTTCCCGCAGGGATATCTGTGAGGAAGCGGTCCCGAAATTGGTCTTTCTTCCTGAACCCGCCGGGGGGCGGGAAAATCGTCCGAAGATCGGCGGCAGACGCCCGTATTTCTTCTTTCCGGGCAAAAAAAAAGCCCCGGCGAACCGGGGCTGCGTCAAAAACAACAAAGATCAGGCTTTGCCAACCTTGCATTTCAGAGCATCGAAATCGGCCTTGGAGAGGAACTTGGTCAGTTTCATACCATCTTTGTCAACGGCTCTGGCGGCATAGCGTTCCTGAACGCCCTTGCTGGTCTGCTTCTTGTAGACGACCTTGGTGCAATCGGCATCTTTGATGGTGACGGAAGCTTTCTTCTTCACATTGTAGAACTTCATGTGACACTCCTTTTTTGGTTTTTGGTTGAAGGTTTTGGCCCCTACGGTTACTTAACTGTACCATACGCAAGGAGGAAAATCAACCGGAAAAAGTAAAAAATCAAGAAAAATTTTAAAAAAAATCGTTTTTTTTTCATTTTCTCCCTTATTTTCCTCCGGAGAAGCGGATTTTTTCCCTTTTCGTCCCCTTTATCCGGATAAATATCCGCAACAGCCGTATTCTCCGGCTCGGCTGTGTCCGCCGTACCCTCTCCGCGGACTTCTTTCTTTCCTTTCGGACGCCCCGAAGGATGTTCCTGCCGGAACGTATTCCTCCGTCCCGCCCTTTTGCACAAAAAAAGAGGGAGCGGCGCGAACCGCTCCCTCCGGAAAGCTTTTTCCTTCGAATAAGCTTATTTCACCTGGATGTGATGCACTTTCGCCCGCTCGGATTTCGGCAGGGTGATGGTCAGAAGACCGTCTTTGGTCACCGCTTTGATCTTGGTGACTTCCACGGCGTCGGAGAGCCGGAAATCCCGCTTGTACACCACAGGCACAGTCCTGCGGCACAGCGTGCTCGCGGCCGTAATGGAAAGGATGTGATCCTTTACTTCCACGTTCACCGTGGAGGCGTTGGCGCCGGGGACCTCCAGAATGAGTTCCGCACCGCTTTCGTCGTCGGCAATGTCCGCGGCAGGCGTCACTTCGAAGTACTCTTCCGGAAGCGTGCACTTGACGGAATCGCATTTCCCTTCCGTGCGGCAAAGTTTTTCCTTGGCATTCTCACTCACTTTGATTTTCTTTTCTTCCATTTTTCCTTCCTCCTTCTTATCGACCTTTTTCATTTTTCCTGTCCTTTTGTCTCTTTTCAGTTGACTTTCACCGTATGAAGTTTTCCGGTCTCCTCCGCCACTCTGGGGATCGTCACGGTAAGAACGCCGTCCTCATACTTGGCCGTGGCATCCTGTCCGTTCACGGGCACGGGCAGCTGGATGCTTTCGGAAAATTCCCGTACGCAGCGCTCTTTCTTCACGAAGTGTTTCTTTGCCTTGCCTTCGTTTTCGCAGTCGCAGGAAGCGTGTTTCACACTGACGTTCAGCATATCTCCCACCACGTCCACCTGGAAATCGCTTCCCTTGCATCCGGCGCAGGGCAGAAGCGCGGTCACGGCCTTATCCTCCACTTTCAGCTGCAGACGGCTGTCGAAACCCTCGTCGAACCATTTCGCGGGCCTCATTCCCATCTCCCGCATGAAAAGATCCATCATGCTGTTGAAGTTCCTGAGTTCTCCGTTCCAGCTGCCGTCGTTTCTTGTGAGCATGTTCATTTCTGCCTCCTTTTGTTTCTCCGGAACTACCCCCTGTCCCGGTTTTTCTTTTTTTCGGGTCCGATTTTCCATTGAGCAAATAGCGTGCCAACTTTTTTTCAAGGGGAAAAAGGGCTCCCGCAAGCTGCGGACAGAGACATTTTGACTCATCTTGCTTTGGTGGCACAAAAAATTCCGCTTGCGACATTTTGTCACAGGCGGAACAGAACGGACGGGAAAAGTACGGGGACGGTCAATCCCGGTTGCCGGGGACGGCGTGGAGTTTGCCGCAGACGATGAGGCTGGCCTTCTGCAGGACGAGAAGCTCCTCTTTGGTGCAGTTTTCGAAGTGCTTGCACAAATAGAGGTTCAGACGGTTGTCGATCTCCCGGATCTCCTCCTGAGCGGAGGGGGAGAGCGTGATGATGACGTTGCGTCTGTCCTTGGGGTCTTCGATGCGCGTGAGAATGCCTTTCTGCACCAGCTTGTTGACGAAAAGCGAAGCGCCTGCGGAGGTCAGTCCCGTAATCTGCATGATCCGGGAAAGGTTGCAGGGCAGGGCGAAGCGGATCATCATGAGGTGGGCGTACTGCTGCTGGGGGATGGAAACGATCCCGGAAGAGCGTTTCCGGTCTTCGCAGAGGAATTTGTGCCGGTAGATCTCGAGGAGCCGGCACATCTTCTTGAAGACTTCCACCGGCTGACGCACCGCGTCGGCGGGGACAGGGAAACGGTCCTTCCCGGAAGAAACGGTCGGCTCTTCCTCCGCAGAAAAAACTTTTTCCTGGATTCTCTTCATGGCTCTTTCCCATTTCCTTCCTCCCGGTCCGGAAGCAGGACCGGGAGGAATACGAAGTTACTTCAGTTCCTTGTACTCGTCGTTGATGATGTTCCCAACCCGGTCCAGTCTCTCCTTGCGGGGGACCCGGTCCTCATCCAGGAAGTACTGCCCGAAGAACATGTTTCCCACACGGCTGGTCATGCCTTTGTTCACGCCCTTGACCATGTCTCTGGAATCTTTCCGCAGATTTTCGGGCATCCGGGTATCCGCGGAGACTGGTTCGATGCGGGCCACCACCACCAGCTGGGACTGCTTGATGGATTCCGATTCGGTGGAAAGAAGTCTGCCCAGAACGGTGATGTCCTTTACGAAGGGAAGCCCCGTGGTACTGCGGACGGATTCGGATTTCCGCAGGCCGCCGATGACGAACTCCTTCGCCTTGCTGCCGATCTGCACGGTGGTGGCAGTCCCCGAACTGCTGGTGCGGGCGGATCCGTCGGAGTTCCAGCCCAGAAGGGAGATGCTGGAAAGATCGAAGCGGATCTTGGCGGCCTTCCCGGTGACCACGGGCAGGACGCTCAGTTCGAACTTGAAGCCGTCCTTCACCATGGGGTACTGCAAACCGCCGTGGATGACGCCGGGGGCGGAGTCATAGCTGTTCCAGTCCACATTGGTGTAGGCGCCGCTGGTCACGGTCCCGTCGCCCTTCACGATCCCGGAAAGGAACTGGGAAAGGGGACTGCCGGACTGGCCGATGGAGGATTTGAGAAGCTGATCCGCCGTGGCGGTGGCCACGCTGACGGCTGCGGTGACGGCGGCGTCCCCGGTAAGACCCTTGGCCAGCATCTGGGAGAGGGCGGTGGTGTAGCTCTGGGCGTAGGCGGAGGCATAATTGCTGTTGTAGGCCGTGTTGTAGGCCGCCGCGGAGGCATCCTTATAGGTGTTGGTGGTGGTCTGGGTGCCCATCATGCGCATGGTGTAGCCGGCGGGCACGAAGTGATAGAGATAATCGGCGGAAGATTCCATGCCCGTATAGAACTTGTTGAGGATCTCTCCGGGCATGATCTTGGTGATGGCCTCCCGCTGGACGGTATCCGGATTCACGTCGGTGTAGGCGAATTCGGTGGTTCCTTCCGCGATGCTCTTGGCTCCGGCGATGTAGCTGGTACGGTCATAGAAGAAGCCGCTGTTGACCTGAATGGAGGCGGGTTTGCGGTTCTGGGCCACGATCACGCCCTGGGCAAGGCATTTGGCTTTGCCTATGGAGGTGAGGAAGTCCAGATAACGGGTGTTCCACTTGGGGTTGAAGTTCCAGTAGCTGGTGCTGTTGTTTTTGGTGGGCTGGACGCCGCTGGTGAAAAAGCTCCCCCAGTTGCGGCGGGTGACGGTCCCGGCGGAAAAGAGATCGATCCCGTCGTTGTTTTTCCAGCTCTGGAAGTCGATGCCGATACGGTCGTCGTTTTCCGCGTAGATCTCGATGACCCGGTAGGAGATCTTCACCTCCGGAATGGGGCGATCATACTTGCGGAGCATGGTGAGCATATCCAGATAGTTCCATTTGGGCGCCTTGATGATGAGCGCGTTGAGCTCCGCATCCACCACAAGGGAGCCGGGGGCCACGGCGAACTGGCTGTCGTTGGCGGAAGATCCCACCTTTTCCAGCATGGATTTGAGGGCGAAGGCCCTGCTGATGCGGGGGAAGTAGATGTGGGTATCCGCTTCCGGCAGGAAGGAGAGGTTGGGGCGGTCCAGCGCCTTTACGATGCGGTCGATTCCTCTGCCCTCTTCCGAATCCTGGAAGCGGTAGGCTTCCGCCGCCACCAGCACGATCCCGGTACCGTCGGCATACTTTACGGCGGTGGCCTGGGCGGGACTGCTGGAAACGCTGCGGGCTCCCACGGCGGCTTCCAGATAACTGCGCACCGCATAGGGATCGGCATGTTTGAGGATATAGGGCTTGGTGATGACGAAGGGATCCGTGTTGTCCCGGATGACCTTGACCTCATTGGTGCCGTCCTTCACGTCGATCTTCAGCTGCGCCTGCACGTTGGTGGGGGCGTAGCCGCCGCTTTCGGCGCTTCCCGTGCTTTTGGGCGTGCCGGGAATGGCGTTGGGCGTCACGGAAAGGACGGGCTGTTTCATGCTGTCGGCGCTGGGCACGAACATGGGACGGGGTTTTTCGGGCTGGGAATTGCAGCCGGAGAAAAGGAATGCGGCTGCGGAAAGAACCATCGTATATTTGCAGATCAGGTTTTTCATGGCTTATTTGCTCCCTTCCTTTTCGGCTTTGAACGGATTTTCGATGCGGCGTTTGATCCCGATGCTTTCGCTGACGGGCTTGAGCCCCGTGGCGGAATCGGGATGGACAAGTTCCGCTTCCGCGGTGACGATGATGTAGGTGCGTTCCTTGATGGTGGTCACGGTGCTGAAAAGGTACTTGAGGACGGGGATGCGGCAGAGAACGGGGAGCCCCATGGTCTGTTCCACGTCATTTTCCTTTTCATAGACGGCAAGCACCTTTTCCAGCCCGAATCCCAGAGTGGCGGATCCGGTGAATACGGTGGAGTTGTTCAGTTCCGAACCGGTATTGCCCCGTTCCACGATGCCCTTGAAGCTCAAGGAGTAGTCGAAGATCACGCCGCCGTTGTCCCTGAGACGGTTGGGCTTGGCGTAGAATTCCGGATTGGAGGGGATGAAGCCGTCCCTGTCCTCGTCCTTCTGTCCGATCTCGAAGCAGACGAAGGGGTTGAGGAACTTGGCCTCCAGAACGGGCGGATCCCCGTGCTTTTCGCCTTTGTCGTCCTCGTAGTAGCTTTTTCCGATGAGGGATCTGCCCAGAACGTTCTTGGAGATGTTCTGGTATTCGGGAGTCATGCTCACCCGGTAGAGGGTCTGGGCCCGGTCCGGATTCTTGTACTGCTGCTGAAGGAGCTTGATGTAATCGTCCTCCGTGGCCACGGGGGTGTTGAGCATGGTGAGACTGGTGTGGGCGGTGACGTTGGCGTTCCCGGACTGCTGGAGACAGCGCACGAAACTCATGTCGAAGGAGGGCGCCGTGAAGAATCCGCCTATGCCCCAGGTGCCGTATCCGGCGAACTGCGCCCAGTCCGCGGCCCCTTTCAGAAGCTCGTTGACCGCGATTCTGCCCGCATTGTAGCCTACGTTGAGAAGATTGACTCCGGGGCCGTTCTTCCATGCCAGATAGTCAAGACCCCAGTCCTTGAGGTCGCTGTCCCGCAGCTCGTAGTAGTTGAGGCGGATGGAGACCTGGGGGAGGGGGCGGTCCAGCCGGGTAAGCCAGGAGAGCGTGTTTTCCGCCGCCTTTCTCTGGTCCCGCCAGAAGATGGTGTTGCTGTCGGAATCCACATAGGCTTTGCCCGCGCCGGAGGAAAGGACCGTATCGATGATGGAGGCGAACTGGGGGGCGCCCCGGTAGGAGGGGGCGTAGGCGATCCTGACAAGCCCCGTCCCGGAAATCCCGGAACCTTCCCCGGTGCTCTTCCCCGGGCGGTCCAGCGCGGCAACGACGGCATCCACATAGGGGAGGAATTCCCTGCCTGTGGAAACCAGAATGGCCTGCCGTTTGGTCCCGTCGGTGATGATGCTTACCGCGGAGTTCACATGGTACCTTTTGACCGCGGAAAGAACGAAGGGGAGAATCTCCTGCGCGGAGGCTTTGGAAAGCTCGTAGATCTTGCTTTCGAAGCGGACCTGCGCGTCATCCTGAAGAAGCCGGATGGTGCGGCTCTTTCCGGGATCCTTCTTTTCGTTTCCCTTTTCCGGCGCTTCCGCCGCCTTGAGGGAAAGAACGCAGAATGCGCCAACGGAAAGTGCCGTCAGCAGAACTGCCGTACGTTGGAATTTCATGTTTCCTCCTGAACTTTACTGCCGGACGCCCTTTTTGCGCCGGCAGTGGGTATTTATGATAAGATTGCCGTCAGAAAAAGTTGAATCCGATGATATGGGGCTTGCCGTCCAGCGTGCCGGTAATGACCCGGAACAGCATCTCGCTGAAATATTCCTCCTTTCCGTCCCGGCTGACCCTTTTGAACCGCACCGCCCAGATGTGGGGGGTTACGGAAACCATTTCCAATGCGGTGACGTACCGGAAGGAGACAGGTTCTCCCATGCTTTCCGTCACCGCCTTTCTCGTAAGATCGAATTTCTGTCTGTCGAATTCCTTCTGCAGCCTTGCGGGGAGAAGGTTCACGAAGGCTTTTCCGTCATTTGCAAGGAAGGCTTTCAGGAGTTTTCTTCCATGCCTGAACTCCTCTTCCAGCCTGACCTCTCCCGGCGTCCTGCCGTCTTTCCGGACAGCGGCGTTCTTCTTTGTCTTTTTTGCCTCGGCAAGTTCCTGTTCCCGGATGGATTTCATGGTGCTTTGCAGGCTTTCCGGAAGTTCTCCTTTTTCCCGCACGACCGTGCAGGAGGAGAGGCAGACGACCGAAAGAAGCGCGGCAACGGTGCGAAGGAGAGTCTTTTTCATTTTTTTCCTTTTTTGCGGGGGAGTTATCGGAATATCCCGCCTTTTTTACCTTTGTGAGAAAATATCTTTTTGTGAAATCATCTTTCATATAAAGGTAATAATATGCCACACCTTCTCCATTTTTCAAGCCGGAATGGGAAAAATTTTTGCGTCTGAACTCAAAAAAAGGATAAAAAAATCCCGCACCCGAAAGGGAAATGGGGTGCGGGAACGGACAACCCGGAAATTTTTACGATTCGAAGACGATAAGCGCGTACCCGTCGAACCGGGGGACGGTCACCTGACAGTAGCCGTCCCGGATCTCGAAGGGAAGAGTTTTTTCTTCGGGAGCAAGATAGACCTTCCGGATTTGCGCTCCGTCGGTTTTCAGGAAGATCTTGCTTTCGGGAACGCAGATGCGGTCCTCCGCGATGATGGCGTTGCACCGTTTTTCCGGGCAGTAGGCCAGAAGATGCACCATGCGGCAACGGTCCTTTTTCTGCACGAAAGCCCGTGCGAAACTGGGCAGGCCTTCCGTTTTCAGGAGGGGGGCGGGATGCAGTTCCTTGAGGATATTGGTCAGAAGTGTGCGGAACTCTCTTGGCGCGCGGTTGGCGTAGCCCGTAAAGATCTCTCCGGCAAGATAGACGATGTTTCCCTTTTTCACCAGGAAGGGATCCTTTGTGGGGCCTTCCGGAGGAAGATAGTAGTTGCCCCGGATCCCGTCCCACTCTCCGTTCACATAGGTTTTTACGCAGAACATTTCCGTTTCCGCCCCCTCCTCCGGAACGACCTGCGCTCCGGAAGCGTAGACGGAAAGGAACATTTCCGGGAGATTTTCGGCAAATCTGCCCGCGGGGGCGAAATAGAGAGGATCGTAGGGGATCTTGCCTTTGTATTTGACCGGCCATCCTTCGATGCGGAAATCCTTCTCCCCTTTCACCATTCCGGAAATGCCGCTGGCGATCACCGCGCCCCCTTTGCGGATATGCTTCTCCAATTTTTCCGCCATGGAGGGGGTGAAAACGGCGTCGTCGGGGATGATGAGAAGAGAGTACTTGTCCCAGGGGACGAAATCGGAGACCATGTCGAACTGCACTTTGAGTTCATCCAGCATTCTTGCCGCCGCGGGGACGCTTTTCTGGTAACTTGCAGGATAGTAGAAGCGCTCGTAACGGGGATAGACCAACGCCACATCCACTTCGTTTTCCGCGTGCAGGCTCCATTTGTCGTACTTCTGCAGCGTGGAATAGACCTCCCGGATCCGGTCGAACACAGGAAGATCCAGATCTCCCCGGGGGTGGTAGTGGCCGCCGATATCCGGGACCATGCCGTTGGCCTTGCCGTAGAACATGTCGAATTCCAGCGCCTCCGCCGTGCGAAGGCCGCCGAAGTCTCCCCAGTTGTTGAAGCGCCCGGTCATGTTGAGAACGCTTCTTTCCTTTCCCGCCACCGTGCGCAGGTAGTGGGCGCAGGCGGGGAGGGTATCATAGCCCCATCCGGCGGTGGGAAGGCACTCGCATTCCAGATGGCTTTCCAGATCCGACACCTCTTCGAAGGGGCGTCCGTTGAAGAAGAGGAGAGCGTCTTTTTTGACCTTCCGGATCTCCTGAGCAAGCATCCGGCACATCCGGTCGCTGGAAAAATGGCTGAAGGCGCGTACCGCGGCGGGGTCGTTCCAGTCGATCCCTTTTTCCTTCATCTCCGTGACGCACTGGGGACAGACGCAGTCGGAAGCGCCCAGACAGTCGAAGAAGAACCCGTCGAACTCATAATTTTTCGCCAGTTCTACCGCCATATCCCGCAGGTGTCCGCCGAAACGGTTGTAGCACACCTGATGATAGAAGGGGCTTCTCTTGTTCTTTTCCCTGGCGGCAGGATCCATGGGAACATCGCTCCATTCGGGATGGGCCAGAGTCTCCTCCTCGCTCAAGTGGCCGTTGAAATAGAGGCTCAGACGGATCCCCTTGCGCTTGCAGGAGTCGCAAAGTTTTCCGATGAGGTCGTAGGTGAGGGAGGGGTGGCGGGTCCCTATGGAAGTATTGTAGTAGGCGTTCCCCTGATTGCACCTTGCGTGGAAGGTGAGGAAGTCCACTCCGCAGGATTTGACCTGATCCGTGAAGGCTTCCACATCGAAATTCTTCCCCACGTCCGGATTGGTGGCCAGCGTGTGGAAGTCGTAGAAAAGAGCGTAATCGAAGATCGCCATGTTGTTCTCCCGTTTTTAGGCTTGTGCGCGTTTTTTGTTTGGAAACGTTCATAAATATAGCCCCGGAAAAAGATCTTTGCAAGGGGAGGAAATTTTTCACGGGGAAAACTTGAAATTTTTCCGTGGGAAAATATATTATTGGGAAGGTTCCACAGGCAAAGGAAGTATTTTCATGCGGATCATGTTCGTCATTACCGAATTGTCCCCCGCGGGCGCGGAAAAGATCGTTTCCGAGCTTGCTTTCTCCTGCCGGAAGGCCGGGGACGACTGCCTGGTGCTTGCCCTCAAACCCCCTCCGGAAAAGGGCTTTTTCTCCATCGTGGAAAAGCTGGAACGTTCCGGAGTGACGACGCGTTTCCTTGGCGGGAACAATACGTTTGCGAACCTTTTTCCCCTTGTTGCGGGCATCCGGAAGGCGGTGAAGGAGTTTTCTCCGGATGTGATCCACGCCCATCTCATCCATCCCTCCCTTCTCTGCCGCTTCGCCTGTCTCTTTAACGGGATTCCTCTCGTAAACACTTTGCATATCGCGGAACGGAGAAAGGGCAAAGGGCTCTTCTTCCTTCTGGATGCGCTGACCGCCTTCCGCTGTGATGCCTATACGGCCGTCTCCCGCGCCGCCGCGGCCTTTCAGGAGAAAAAGTGTCATTTCCCCCCGGGGACACTCTTTGTCATTCCCAACGGCTCCGATCCGGTCGTCCCCGCTCCGGAAGGTCTGGTAATGGAAAAAAAGAAGCTGTGGGGGCTTGCCGAATGCGATTTTCTTGCCGGAGCCGCGGGACGTCTGGACTTTCAGAAGGGCTACGATCTCTTTCTGGAAAGCATTCCCTTCCTTGCGCCCAAGCTTCCTCCGGGCAGAAAACTGGGTTTCCTTTTCATGGGGGAGGGCCCGCTTGGGGACTCCCTGCGGAAACGGGCGGAGGAGCTGAATGCCAAGTACGAAAATATCCATATTGCCTTCCCCGGCTTTCAGGAGAATGCTTCTTCCCTTCTGGTCATGCTGGATCTTTTCCTCATGCCCTCCCGGTACGAAGGGTACGGGCTGGCTCTGGCGGAGGCGTTTTCTCTGGGGATCCCTTCCTTGAGTTCGAAAGCCGATTCCCTGCCGGAGATCTGCGAGTGTTTCCCGGGGCATTTCCTTTATTTCGACCCGGAGGACAGGGAAAAGACGGCGGAAAGATTTCTGGAAGCCATGAAGCTTGCGAAATTCGAGGGCGGAACGATCCGCAGCTGTGAGACCATGGCAAAGGAGTACCGGGAACTGTACGAAAAACTCACGCAGGAGAGGAAAAAATGAACAAACGGGAACTGGATACGCCCGCATTGCTGCTGGATGCGGATCTTTTCGAAAGGAATTTGCTTCTCATGGGGGATTTCGTCTCCTCTTACGGGAAGAAACTGCGCCCTCACGCCAAGACCCACAAATGCCCGCAGATCGCCAAAAAACAGCTGGAAAAAGGGAACTGCGCGGGGATCTGCGCGGCAAAACTTTCCGAAGCGGAAGCGCTTGCTGCCTCCGGCATCAACGATATTCTCATCACCTCCCCCGTGACCGCCCCCATGAAGATCGCCCGGCTGGGAAAACTCAACAAAAGCATCTCCTCGCTGAAGGTCGTTGCCGACAGCCCGGAGCAGATCCGGCTTCTGGCCCGGCAGGGGACGGCGGAAAATCCTCTCCACGTCCTTGTGGATGTGGATCCGGAAATGGGCAGAACGGGGGTCCCCTTCGGGGAAGCGTTTTCTCTGGGGCGTTTCATCGCCTCCTTTCCCTCGCTCATTCTGGACGGGGTCCAGTGCTATGCCGGACACCTTCAGCACATCGTCTCCTTTGCACAGCGTGCAGGGGAATGCACGCGCCTCATGAAGAAGGGTGCGGAGGTTTTCCATGAACTGAAAAAGGAGTTCCCCTCCTGCCGCATCTATACGGGAGGCGGGACGGGGACCTCTCCCGCGGACGTGCTTATAGAGGAACTTACCGACATTCAGGCGGGCTCCTACTGTCTCATGGATTCCGAATATCTTGCCGTGGAGCACGGCGGACCCGCCTTTTTCCCGGCGCTTACCCTTCTTTCCGGCGTCATTTCCCGCCACAGGAAGGGGGAGGCCACCATCGATGCCGGAACGAAAGAAATCTATGTGACTCCCGGCGCGCCGCCCAAAGTCATCCGGCGGGGGAAGATCTGCGAAGAGTACCGCTACTCCTGGGATTTCGGGGACGAGCACGGCCACCTTTTCTTCCCGGAAAACGTTGTCCTGCGGAGCGGAGACACGCTGGAAATGATCGTTTCCCACTGCGACCCCACCGTCAACCTTTTCGACCGCCTTTATGTGGTGAAAGGGGAGGAGGTCCTGGACTGCTGGGAGATTACTTTGCGGGGCTGCTGCCGGTAGGGGCCGAACAAGTTTAGGCTCTGTACTAAAAGAAGACTGATTTTTAGTATACAGCCTATTTTATTTATCTTCTAAAATTTCTTTCGCAATTCTTAAAATTTCTTTCGCAATTTTTCTTTTTGATACACTTGCTGTTGCAAGTTGATGTGTTTTTATTACATCAAGTTCATTTTTAAGTTTATTAGGATCGTCACACCATTTATAATATTGTTCGTCTGATAATCCTAAATACTCACTTATTCTTTCAGAAGAAGAACTGCGATTCCATTCTTCTAAAAAATCATCTAAGTCTTCTATTGTTACTTTATCTTGCATATACAAATCATAAAATTTATTCATATAGTAATTCTCCTTCCTTTTATTGCCATTCCTATATTATTGCCATGTGTATCTAAAACGGCGATGTGAATACCTCTTGAATTATATTTCTATATATGACCATGTAATCTATCCCATTCATATAACCTACCTTTATCATCTACCCATCTTTGCTTACCGTGTAATTTTGTTAGAGTATGCAAATAACAGTCCGGTGGTATTGGAATATTCGCAATTATTTTTTTCAAAATACAAGCTCCTTTTTTGTCAAATTGTTTTTTATTTGATGAGAAATAAATATAGACTTATT
>JAGAEF010000199.1 GCA_017613255.1 Lentisphaeria bacterium | reverse complement strand
TCCGGAATTTTCCCGGGGGACGCGCCGGGGATCCGCCTTCCGTGGAACTTGCACAGGCATTGAAAGACCAGCTGAAACTGCATGTGGGGCGACTGAAGACCGGGACCCCGCCCAGAGTGCTGGAATCCTCCATAGACTTTTCCGCCATGGCCAGACAGGATGCCGAGGAGTGCGACGAGAATTTCTCCTTCTTTCCCCGGTCCTCCTTCCTTCCCGAAACGGAGAAAAAGTTTCTTCCCTGCTACATGACCCATACGGGGAAAACCGCCGCGGAGCTTGTGCGGAACAATCTGCATCAGGCGCCAATGTACAACGGCACCATCCGGGGGATCGGCACAAGGTACTGTCCCTCCTTCGAAGACAAGGTGGTGCGCTTCCCCGATCATGAGGCCCACCATGTGATCCTGGAGCCGGAAGGGGAACACACGGGAGAGTACTATGTGAACGGGCTTTCCAGCAGTTTGCCCCCGGACGTTCAGGAGGAGATCCTCCGCAGCATTCCCGGAATGGAAAAGGTGGTGGTCACCCGGTACGCCTACGCCATCGAATACGATTTCGTCTTTCCCGAAGAACTCACCAGAGCCCTGCACGTGCGGCGCTGGGAAGGACTCTATCACGCAGGCCAGATCAACGGCACCAGCGGCTACGAGGAGGCGGCGGCCCAGGGACTGCTTGCCGGGCTCAACGCCGCCCGCCACGCCTGCGGGAAGGAGGACGTGATGCTGGGAAGGGAGACCTCCTATCTGGGCGTCCTTGCCGACGACATCACCACCAAGGAGATCGTGGAGCCCTACCGGCTCTTCACCAGCCGGGCGGAATACCGGCTTTTCCTGCGGCAGGACAATGCGGATCTCAGGCTCTGCCCCCTTGCATACTCTCTGGGACTTCTCCCGGAGAAAAAGTTCCGTCTCTACAAGGACTACGAAACAGCTCTCAAGGAACGGGAAACGCTTGCCCGGACAAGAAAGACGGGGGGAAAGACCTTGTGGGAACTGCTCCGGGACGCCCGGGGCGAGGTGGATCCAGCCCATCCCCCCTTCCCTCCGGAAGAGCTGGATCTGGATCTCAACACGCTTCGGGACAGGAGGATCCTGCGGGAACTTGCCGTTCAGGCCCACTACGAAGGGTACATGCGGCAGGAGGAGTCCGCCATCAGGCGGCTGCAAAGTCTGGAAAGCTGGAAGATCCCTGAGGACTTCGACTATGAAAGCATCCCGGGGATCAAGAACGAGTGCAGGATGAAACTTTCCAAAATCGCCCCTTCCACGCTGGCGCAGGCGGGAAGGATCGACGGGATCACCCCCGCCGAGATCGGGCTTCTGCAGGTCTATCTTGCCCGATGGAAAAGAGAGCGGAACCGGAAAAAGGATCCGGACGGGAAAGGCGCCCCGGAGAAAGGCGCATCATGACGGAAGAAACCGTAAAAAACGGGGAAAATAAACTCGGTCCCGTTCCGAAGAGGAAGGGGACGAACAACGATCCGGGCTCCTTTTCCGCGGTCATGAAACGTCTCTGCCGGGACAAAAGCGCCGTCGTCGCGCTGGCGGTGACGCTTCTCTACATTGCCGCTGCTGTCTTTGCCGAAGGGTACAAGGCGTGGTGCGACGCGAAAAAGATCGAGCCCGTCTACATGGTGCAGGATCACGCAAACCGCTACGCCCCGCCCTCATGGAAGCACCCCATGGGGACGGACTATCTGGGAAGAGACGTTTTCCTGCGGGGACTTTTCGCCTCCAAAACCGCCGTGAAAGTGGGGGTGGTGGCAAGTCTCCTTTCCGCGCTTTTCGGGGTCTTTCTGGGGCTGTATGCCGGTTATTACGGAGGAAAAACGGACGATGCGGTGGTCTGGATCTACAGCACCTTCGCCTCCATGCCCTCCCTTCTCTTCATTCTTGCTTTCGCGCTTCTGGTCACCAAGGGATTTTTGTGGGAGCCGCTGGAAAAGGCCTTCCGTTTCGTCGCCCTCCTTCTGCGCACGGAACCGGGGATGCTGGCGGTCTATCTGGGGATCGGGCTTACCGGATGGGTCTCCCTCTGCCGGGTGGTGCGGGCGGAAACCCTGCGGCTCAGGGATACCCCCTATGTGCAGGCCTCCCGGGTGCTGGGGCAGAAGGACCGCGTCATTCTTTTCCGGCACATTCTCCCCAACCTCATGCATCTTGTCATCGTCTACTTCACCATGCGTTTCGCCTATGCGGTGATGACGGAGGTCATCGTGAGCTATCTGGGGCTGGGGGCGCAGTTCGAGCCCAGCTGGGGGATCATGATCTCCGACGGGCAGGAAAAACTCTGGCGGGGGATCTACTGGGAGGTGGGAGGAGCGACCCTTTTCATGTTCCTTCTGGTGCTTTCTCTCAACATTCTGGGAGACGCCCTGCGGGACGCGCTGGATCCGAAACTGAAAATCTGAAGACGTTTTCATAAACACGAAACAAAAGGAGCTCTCATGCTGGAAAGACTTACGCAGGAACAGAAAAACTGGGTGGAAACCACCTTCCGGAAACTCACGCTGGAGGAAAAGATCGGGCAGATGGTCAACGAGCGGGCCTATACGGTCCTTTCTCAGGAAGATCCCGTCGCCTACCTGGACAAGTATCCCATCGGGAGCATTTTCACTGGAAGCGAGATCATCGAGGAAAACGCCGCGGACAGCAAAGGCACCAGCCGGATCCAGCAGATCGCCGACAAGGCGGAGAAAAACGTGCCCATCCTCTTTTCCGGCGATTTCGAAAACGGGATAGGCGGCCAGATCGAAGGCTTCACCACCATGCCCCGCACCATGGGGCTTTCCGCCACCTTCAACAAGCAGGATTACTACGATTTCGGCAAGGTCATCGGTTCGGAAGGGAAAGCCATCAACGTCCGCTGGTGCTTCGGACCGGTCTCCGACCTCAACATCAACCGGGAAAACCCGGTCACCAACATCCGCAGTGCCGGGGATGACCCGGATCACGCCGTGGAGGTGCTCAAAAATATCGTGAAAGGGATGCAGGATCAGGGCTGCGCCGCCTGCCCCAAACACTTCCCCGGAGACGGCACGGACACGAGGAATCAGCACCTTGTCACCAGTCTAAACGTCCTTTCCATGGAAGAGTGGAAGAAGATGCACGGAAGAGTGTTCCGGGAACTCATCGAAGCGGGCGCCATGTCCATCATGGCAGGCCATATCGCCTTCCCCGCGGGGGAGGAGCTGGATCCCGTGAAACAGATCTGGCGGCCCGCCACATGTTCCAAACGCCTTCTCACGGATCTGCTGCGCAAGGAGATGGGCTTCGACGGGGTCATCCTTTCCGATGCCCTGTGCATGGTGGGGTATCTCTGCTGGGGCGATTACGAAACAAGGATCGTCGACAGCATCAATGCAGGCGTGGACGTGCTTCTCTGGCCCGATCCGGAAAAGTTCTTCCCCCTTGTGAAACGGGCACTTGCCGACGGCAGGATCTCCATGGAACGCATCGAGGAATCCGCGAAAAGAGTGCTTGCCTTCAAAGCCATCCTTGGCCTTGCCGAAAAAGGTCCCGCCCGCATGGAAAAGGAAAAACTGCAGGCCCTTCTTGCGGAAAACGCCAAGACGGCCAAACGGATCGCGGAGGACAGCATCACGCTTCTGCGCAACCGGGACAAGATGATCCCGCTGCGCCTCCCCGCGGGCTCCCGGATCCTTGCCTTCATCGCGCCGGAACGGCCGGCAGTGACCAAGTACCTTTCCCGCTTCGTTTCCCATCTGGAAAAAAGAGGCTACGAGGTGACCACGGCGAAAAGCGAGGATATGGCGGTACTGAGGAAAAGTCTCAAGACCTTCGACTGCGTCATGTATTTAGCCGACGCCAATCCCCAGTACAGCGCCTACCGCACGGCGGACCCCATCTTCTGGAATCTTGTGGGCAACGAAGACGTAAAGAATCTCGTGGTCATCTCCTTTGCCTCTCCCTATCACCTGTACGACATGGCCAGCGTGCCCACCTATATCAACGCCTATCACGACTGCCCCGCCTCCGTGGACGCCCTGACAGGCGCGCTGTTCGGGGAGATCCCCTTCAAGGGCAAATCTCCCGTAAGCGTCCCCTTCTGCTTCCGCTTCGGGGACGGTCTCACCGTGTAAAAAAAACACCGGGAGGTGAATATGAGCCAGGAGAAATTCGTCACCGGCAATCTGCACCGGATCAGCGACAAACTTGCGGAAGCCGCCAAAAAACATGAACAGGAACTTGCCCAGCGGAAGAATCCGCCGGAATCTTCTTCCGGGACGCCCCCGAAGGAGGAGCAGAGGAGCGTTTCCGCGCCAGAAGAGAATTCCGGCAGGGAAGAGCCGACCCGTTTCGCCGGGACGGACGACCTTGCCGTCTCTCCGGGGAACGCTTCCGGAAGCGGGGAAAAGAGGAAAAAGCTTTCCGACTCCATGGAGGCTGCTCTTCAAAGACACCATGAGGAGGCACTGCGGCTGAGAAGGGATCTGCGGATGCTTCTGGAAAGCACCCACGCGCAGGCGGAGGAAAACGCCAAAGCGCTGGAGCGGGATCTTGCCGAACTCAAAGAGGTCTCGCAGGCACTGGAAGAGTCCCGGAAGGAGGTGGAAGCGCTTTTTCTCCCGGATCAGGACTCCCCCGAGTACCAGATGCTGCTGGCCGCGCTGTACCGGAAGATGGACAAGGTGAAAGCCGATCTCCTGCACATAAAGGCGAAAACCGAAAGAATCGGTTCTTCCGGCGGGAAAAGCGGGGAAAACACCATGGGAAGCGCAAGCATCAATCTTTTCGCCGAAATGCACTCTCTCAAAAAGGGAACGCTCTTTCAGACGGGATTCTGGATGCTTCTTCCCCTGATCCTGGGGCTTCTCCTTGCCGCCCTCCTTGTGGCGGCGGCGCAGATCTTCACGTTCCGGGTGGGGCTGTAAAATGGTTCCCAAACGGAGAAGGGCTCAGAAAAAGGTGGATTACGCCGCAAGTCTGGAAGACCGCAGGCGCCTTACCGCCTACATCAACAAGAGCTCCTTCAGTCAGGATGCGGGCAAAAGGAGTTTTTCCGGGAAGGAGAAGCTGGCGCAGTTTCTGATGCTTCTGCTGGGTTCCGCCCTGATTCTTGCCGGATTGTTTTTCGTCTTTTTTTGAGGGAAGCCGTCCGGAAAATGTTTCTTTCCGGAACTTCCCGGACCGACAAAATCCCGCTTTAAATGAAGAATCCATTTGCAATAGGGAGAAAAGCATACTATAGTATAAGAATACGGCGCGGGCGGAGCAGAGGGAAAGCCGGAAAAGAGACATTTTTCCGGGAGAATCGCGTTCCGGACCAGTTTTTGCGTATCGTTCTCCATGCAGACTCCGCCGAAACAAGAAAAGGATCAGGAGAGGAAAAATGAAATTTTTGTGCCCGATATGTCAGGGGATCGTTTCCGCAGACGATAGCCTCATGGGTCAGCAGGTGAAATGCGGCCACTGCTCCAACGCCACTACCGTTCCCGCTTCAAGGGTGGCTCCCGGCGCCATCATCGGCGACTTCGTGATCCAGCGGGAGCTGGGCGTGGGCGGAATGGGAGTCGTCTATCTCTCCCACCAGCTTTCTCTGGACCGGCCCGCCGCGCTGAAACTTCTTTCCAAAACCTATGCGGAAAACGCGAGTTTCGTGGAAGGCTTCATCAAGGAAGCGAGAGCGGCGGCCAAGCTCAATCACCCCAATATCGTGCAGGCTTATGCCGTAGGCGAGGACGAAGGAATCTTCTACTTCGCCATGGAATACATCGACGGCATGACCATGAAGGAGGTCCTTGCCAAGGAGAAGAACCTTGCTCCGGAACGGGCCATTACCATCATCGAGCAGATCGTCAACGCTCTGGACTATGCGTGGAAGGAGGAGAAACTCATCCACAGGGACATCAAGCCGGACAACATCATGCTCACCACTTCCGGCAGGGCCAAGCTGGCCGATCTGGGACTGGCGAGAATGGCGGGGGATCAGCAGGAGGCCGAAGGCGACACCATCATGGGAACCCCCCAGTACATCAGCCCGGAACACCTGACCGGGGAGCCCATGGACATCCGCAGCGACCTCTACAGTCTGGGCGCCACCTTCTACCAGTTCGTCACGGGAGAATTCCCCTACAACGGGAACAGCGCTTCCGAGATCGCCAACCAGCACCTTACGGGGAATCTGCGGCCCCCGGATCAGCTCAACGCCAATCTGCCCCGGGGACTTTCCGAAATCATCGTCAAGATGATGGCGCCCCATGCGGATGCAAGATACAATTCCCCCGATGACCTTCTGGAGGACCTGCGCGCCGTCAAAGAGGGACGGATCCCGACCCATTGTGAGGTGCAGGGGCAGAAACCCCTCAAGACCGTCCT
>JAGAEF010000198.1 GCA_017613255.1 Lentisphaeria bacterium | reverse complement strand
GTCCTGCAGACGGTAGGCGTTGATGGTGTAGGGGGTCCGGAAAGAGGAGACGGGAACTCCTTCCACATGGCCGTCCGCGAACCAGAGGTTGGCTGTCTTGCTGTGGCGGGCATGGACGAATCCGCTGGTGAGGTAGTTGGTCTGATCGTAAGTGTAGTAATGGGCGCACTGGATGACCTGTCTCGGGGTGACCGTATTGACGACGGTATCCCCGAAGAAGTGCCACCGGGAGGGGGAGACGCGTACTCCCGATTTGTGGGTAAGATAGTATTGCAGATTCACATAGTAGCCCCTGTAGGGATCCGAGTCGAAGACCTTGATCCAGGATACCCCGGCGCCGTTGGTCATCATCCTTGATCCGTACAGAACGGCGGGAATATATCCGATGGAGGTGACGACGTACTTGGGCGTGGGACAGCCGTAGGCTTTGAGTTTCGGGTCATTGATGCCGGAAAACGCTTTTCCGGTGGTGCGTTCCAGATGGAAGGGGATCCAGTGGGTCTTCTGAATCCCAATGGTGTTGTTGGAGTTGTTCTGCATGAGCCAGCCCTTGTAGGCATCCTGATAGAACTGCAGGACCAATCCCAGCTGTTTCTGATTGCTCTTGCAGGAGACGGATTCCGCCGTCGCTTTCGCCTTGTTCAGCGCGGGCAGAAGCATGGCGGCCAGAATGGCGATGATGGCGATGACCACCAGAAGCTCGATCAAGGTGAATTTGTTCGTCCTTTTCATGAAAAACCTTTCTCTTGAGATGGATGATAAAAATGCGTTCTGATTTTTTACGACTATATTATACGCGGAAACGGCGAAAAATGCAATAGCAGAAAACACCATAAAAATGTCAGAAAACACCATTATGGGTTTTTCCCGGTGTTTTTTCGCTCTGCGTTCCCCCAACCCCCTCTTCACCCCCGGACAATCCGGGAAAGAGCCTTTTCGATTCCGGCATGAAAGTTCCTGCCGTGGAATTTTGCCGTTTGCGCCTTGAAATCTTCCGGGAGGAAGTTCATGGAGGCAAGCTCTTCCAGCGCGTTCAGAATGCATGCACTCGTCTGCTGTTTCATCAGAAGCCCGGTTTTGCCGTGAAGAACGGTTTCCGCCGTACCGCCCCGGTCCATGGCGATGACGGGACACCCTGCCGCCATGGCCTCCACGGGCACGATCCCGAAATCCTCGATGCCCGGAAAGATCAGAGCCTTCGCCCCTGCATAAAGTTCCCGCAGCTCCTCCCGGGAAACGTGATCCTGAAAACGGACATTGGGGGTGGCGCGTTTCTCCAGTTCCCTGCGCATGGGCCCTTTCCCGCAGACAAAAAGTTTTTCCTTCTGCAATCGGGCAAAGGCGTCCAGCACCAGATCCGGACGCTTGTAGCAGACCAGCTCCCCCACGAAAAGGAAATAGGTGCGTTCCCTTTTTTCCGCCGCGGAAAAGAAGTCGATGTCCACAGGGGGATAAATCACCGTCGAATCCCTTCCGTAGATCCGTTTGATCCGTTCGGCGACGAAACGGGAGTTGGCAAGGAAGAGATCCACGCATTCCGCGGAACGTTTGTCCTGTTCCCGCAGGGAATCCCGGAAGAGCCTCATGGCCGCTTTTCCCAAAAGGGAGGCGCTGCAGTAATATTCATCGTACATATCCCACAAATACCGCATGGGGGTGTGGCAGTAGCAGATATGTTTGCTTTTTTCCGGCTTCCGGATGGCCTTTGCCGGACCGGATTCACTGCTGAAAATGAGTTCGAAGGGGGAAAGATCCCACTTGCGGGAGGCGGAAAACATGAGAGGCAGATAGCTCCTGCAGTGTTTCCTTCCCCAGGGGAGGCGGGCTATGAAGGATTCATGGATGGGGTGTTTCGTGATCTCCGGGGAGAGGTTTTCCGGGATCGCCGCGTGGGTGAAGATCTCCGCGTCGGGGAAGTGCCTGCAGAGTTCCGCAAGCACGTTTTCGCCGCCCCGCATTCCGGTCAGCCAGTAATGGAGCAAAGCCGTTTTCCCTGACGAGTTCATGATTCCCCTTTCCTACTCTCTCTTCCGGAGCGCTTCATAGATGACATACGGGGTCTTGCCTGCCGTGAACCGGGCGATCTCCCTTGCGTTCTCCGGGGCGGCTTCCGCGGCGGAAAGCACCCAGTAGTCCGGTTTCTCCCCGAATTCCGAAGGTTCTCCCCTTCCGCCCGCAAAAAACGCCACGGGCGACTCCCTGCAGTAGACCACCGGGAGATAGGGGGAGCGTTATACAAGTTTATTGCGGATGAGGCGGTCCTTCTTTGGCCCTTTGTAACGGTTTCTGATGACGGGGGCGGCCTTTTCCGCGATCCGGATCCTGTTTCCTTTCCCGTGGCGGTGTCTTTTCCGCAGGGAAGGGACCATGCCGTCATAGAACAGCAGAAGAACAAGCACCCCCGAAACGAGCACGGCGCCCGCCCGGAGAAGGCGGAACTTTTTTATGAAATGCTTCCAGAGCAAGAACAGCCCGTAGGCGGTCCAGACGAAAAGAAGGGGGGCCGCCGGCTGGAGATACCGTCTGGGAAGATCCCATTTCCCGTCCCCCAGAACGATCTGGAGTATTTCCCCCGCCGTATGGAAGATCACGCAGAAAAGAAGAAAGGTTTCGCCCTTTGTCCAGAGCTTGAAACGGATCCGCAGAAGGATCACGACCAGCGCTGCCAGCGTGAAATAAGGATAGAGCGCATTGCATACGGAAAAAAAGATCATTTTCCCCTCCCGTCGGACCCGTACGGGCTCCCTATGGGGGGAACGCCCATTTTTTCCAGAAGAAGCGCGTGCCGGGAGCTGGGGACCATATACCCGTTCCAGCGGACATTCAGATACAGCTGGGGCAGCAGGAGAAGGAGAAACAGCACGCCGCACAGGGCCGAGCGCACCCATTTCATCCCGTTGGCCGTTACATCCAGCACCAGCAGCACCGCCAGGCCCGCAACGGCAAAGAAAAAGCCGTCCGCCCTCAGCATGGTCAGGATCGCCCCCCCTCCGGCAACGGCAAAGACGCTCCTCCAGCTTTTCCGGTCCTCATAAAACGTGAGAAGTCCCAGAACGAGCAGGAAAAAGCCCAGAGAGCGCCCGTTGTCCCGCACGCCCAGATACACGAACCTCTGCATGTGGGAACACAGAAAATACAGAAAAACCGTCGTCAGCGCAACGGCGCGGTCCTTCCAGATCCGAACCGCGACGGCATACAGGGGAAATGCCGAGAGCACCCACAGCACCAGCGCGGCATACTGACACGCCCGGAATCCCTCCAGACCCGTACAAAATGCGATCACGCCGGAAAGGGTGGAAAAGAGTACGCCCGTATGGGGGTGGAAGGCGTAAAGGAAGTCGCCTTCGGCAAAGGCTCTTGCCATGGGGGCATACCGTGCCATTGCGTCGTTGCAGGGCATGATCTCCATCCAAAGCAGTCCCCCCATGACCAATGCTGCGCACACGCACATGCCCGTCAGGAGAAGAAAGGCTTTTCTTTCATCGGACATTTTCGTCCTCCGTTTCCGGCAGAGGATCCTTTTGTTCGGGCGGGGGCGCAAAAATCTGCAGAGAATCGAAAATCTTCCGCACCGCCTCCTGCGTGTAGAGTTCCCCGATCCGTTCCCTCAGTTGGGGGGAGGGCTCTTTCTCCGCGGCTTTCACGATGACGGCAGGATCGATATGGTCCGGATCGAAATAGTCCGCAAAGGATTGGAAATATTCCTCGATGGGGGGAATCTTCGGCAGAAGAAGCTTGCAGCCCAGAGCTCCCGCCTCCAGATTGCTGATCCCGGGCGTTTCCACTCTGCTTACGCAGATGCAGAGTCTGGCGTAAGCAAGGAGCTTCAGGACCTCCCCGTGAGGGAGCCTCCCCGGAAAGTGATGCCGAGATCCCGCCTTCTTCCGGCAGTACCGGAAATAGGCGCGGTGCATGGGGCGGGCCGTTCCCACGAAGGTAACCGTGAGATCCGTCCCGGCAAGGGCTTCGATCAGGGCAAGCTGGTTTTTCCGGGGGCAGAAGTGGCCTATGCAGATGATTCCGCTCCGTTCCTTCCACGCTTTCCGCTCCACGGCGCCGATCTCCGCTTCCCGGATGACATTGGGTATGCACAGGACTTTTGCCGGGTCCGCCCCTTCGGAGATGAGAAGATCCGCCTCGCTTTGGGAGTTGACCAGAATCCGGTCGCTTCCGCAAAGCATCGCTTTTCGGGCGTCTTTCCACAGATGCCGGAACAGGATTCCGCTGGTTTCTCCGGGGAAAAGGAGCAGCGCTCTCACCCACTGGGCAAGCTGTTCTCTCATGATCTTTCCCGCAGTGAGTCCGCCGGGGTCATGGTAGCAGGTGGGCACAAGAAAAACGCTTTTGCGCGCCCTTTTCGCCGCAAGAAACTGGGGAAAACTTTCGTGGGGCCGTTCCAGATGCCAGATGAATACGCAGTCGGCCTCCCGCAGGTCCTCTTCCTTCACGTTCCCGTAAAGGATCGTTACATGGTTCCCCAGCTGTTCCAGCACGGCCTTCCAGGTGAGCGCCTGATCGGTATCTCCGCCGGACGCTTCCAGAAAATTTTTCCGGACGCAGAAAAAGATGTGTTTGTTTCTCATGACTCACACTCCCGAAGAAGCCGGACAAGTTCTCCGCAGCGGTCGCTCCAGAATTGTCCCTCCACGGCTTTCCGGCACGCTTCCGCGTCCGGGATCCTGCCGAGCATTTCCCGAAGCTCCGCAAGGAAACTCTCCCTTTTCGCACAGCGGAACACCTTCCGGGGAGCGGGGAAATTCGCCTTCACCGTGGAGACCACCCTCCGGCCCATGGCCAGATATTCGTAGTGCTTCAGGGGATCGGAACAGCAAGTGACGACGTTGTCCAGAAAAGGAACGATCCCCAGGGTAAAGGAGCTCACGATTTCGGACAGTTTCTCGAAGCGGAAGGCGGGAAGGTTTTCCACATTGGGGTGCCTCTTCAGGTTTTTCAGCTTGCTTTTGTTCCTTACATCCCCCGCCAGACGCAGTCGGCATTCGGGAAAGGCTTCCGCGATCTCCTCCAGAAGAGCGTAATCGATCCACTCGTAAAGGGCGCCGTGAAATCCGATGACCGGGGAGTTTTGTTCCTTCGGAGGAGAAACGACTTTTCCCTTGAGTTCGTCCGGAGCGGCATTGGGCAGAAGGCGGCACTTTTCGGGGGAGTTCAGAAGCCGGACAAGTTCCGGGGAAACGGCAAAGATCCTGTCGGCCCGGCGGATCAGGTCTTCTTCGCATCGCGCCAGAAATTCTCCCTTCCTGCCGGGCGCGTGGATGGAAACATGATCCAGACAATCATAATGCAGGCATGCCGCCTGCAGGGTGGCCGTGAAGGGACCCCAGACCGGCTGGGAGACGATGAGATGGGCTTTTCGCAACGGAATATGATCTGACAGATAAGCTTTGTTGCGGCGGAAAAACAGATACTGGGAACCGGGAGGAAGCGTGTGCACGAAAAGTCCGTCCTGTTTCCTTGTGCCGATCCTCCAGCGTCTCGGGGAGGGCATTTCCACAAAATGCACTTCGTGATCTTTGCTCAGTTCCCGGGCAAGCCGGACCGTCCGGCCTCCCACGAAACTGCCGTACCCCACTCCGCTGAAAAAGACGAGGATCATGCCTTTCCTCCGGTTTGGAACACCCGATTCCGTCCGTTTGTGGAAGCGCTGTTTTCGTACATGATCTTTTCCATGATGATTGTGCACGGGGGCTCCTGCCTCCGGGGAAAAAGGACACCGATCCTTCCCCTGCAATATAGCATTTTACGGCAGGATTGCAAGCGGGAATCGAGCTTGAGGAACGTTTTTTTCCGTTTTTCCTTCCGCTGTCTGCGGAGAAGAATTCCCGCAGGGACGACAAAAAATCCCCCTCCGGGGTTCCGGAGAGGGATTTTCCCCGCGGAAAAGCGTTCCGAAGGCGTTACAGCTTGACCTTGAAGTGAAGGAACGCCCGGTCCGCTTCCAGATCGTTGCGGTAGAGAAGGGTGTAGCTTTCCCCCTTTCCGTTGGAAAGTTGCGCGTCGAAGAAGAGATAGAAGGGCTCTCCCTTGGAGGTGGCATACAGTCCCAGATCGTGTTCGCCGGGAGGAAGCAGCTCGTTGAGGACGATGGGAGGAGTCCGGTCCCCGCTGAAGAGGGATTTGCCGTCCTCCCGGACAAGCTTCTTGATCTTGGTGAAGCTCCCGTCGGGGGCGAACTTCACCAGATAGGAATCGTTGACCCAGATATCCCGGATGAGGGAGTCTTCATAACCGCCGAACCCGTACTTGGCCTTTGGCGTGCCCGCCGTAAGGATGGTCTTTTCCCATTTGGGGGGATTGTTCCGCAGTTTCCGCTGTTCCTCGATCTCCGCCAGATACCGGAGCCCGGCGCCGCACACCTTGTGATAGGGCCTCGTGTATTCGGAGAAGTCGGGCTCTCCGGAAGCAAAGTAGAAGGCCGCCACTCCGTTGGCCTTGAGAGTCACGGAAAGTTTCGGCGCTTCATAGGGCTGAGGCGTCCCGGGGGACTCGATATTCGGCGTCAGAAGGAAGCACTTTTTGCCTGCGGGAGAAAATCCGCTTCTTTCCCATGCGGGCGTGACGTCGAAAGTCCTGCTTTCCTGGGCGAAGTTGGAAATGATGTAGAGCGCCTTGCTCCCGTCGGAAGTGATCATGAGATAGTGTCCGCACTCCTCGTCCGGGACAAAGACCTTCCGGCAGTTGAAGTCATTTCTCACCTGCAGATTCCGTTCGTTCTTCACCATGCCCCAGAGTTTCCACAGCGGACGCACGGCGCGGTCGTTGATCCCCGGTTCGGAAGGATGCGTAAGACTGGAGGAATTGGTGGCCGGGCCCAGCGGACTGTGGGGATACTGGCCCGCGGCGGCAAGGAAGGGCGTCATTCTTTCCGAATGGTATTCCGGAAATGCCGACGTCCACATGGTCCCGCAGGTCACCGCCGCCATGCTGAAGTACTCGTGATGCTTGCGGCTGCGGATGAGGAGTCCCCGCTCCCCTTCGCCGGAAACGTAGCCGTCGAACTTGCTCATGGACATGCCTGAATAGGAAGGCCCGGTATGGGAGAAGTAGAGCCCGTCGGGCCCCAGCATTTTCCGGATGGCGCAGTGGAGCTGGTAGTGCTGGCGGAAGTGGACTCTTCCGTTCACCAGATCCTCGTTGGGGGCGGTGGCGAAATTGAAGGGGCCTCCGTAGTCCATGTACAGCCCGTCGTGGTTGCGGACAAGATAGCGGTCGAACCATTCGCAGAGATCCTCCACGGTGGCGTTTTCGTTGCCCCGCATGTAGACGGTGACCCGCAGACCCAGATCGTGAGCCTCCTTCACCATGTCCGTGAAGCGCTTTTCGTCGAAGGGGACTCCCCCGTTCTGCACGTCGTAGCGCCATTTTTCATGGATGGTCACCACCGTGCAGCCGGAGTCCTTCATGGCTTCCAGTTCGTCCTTGGAAGGATACCGTTTGTCCTTGTCCTGCACGTGGTACATGACGAAAGGCGGTTTCTGTCTCGTGAGATCGGCGTTTTTCACGATCCAGCCCCAGTAATTGCGGAACTGGATGGAAAGTTTTTCCTCCGTTACGGGAACCGTCTGGAAATTCCATTCCACGGCGGGATTGCCCTCCTGCCACTTGACGGAGGTCTGATTTTCGAAGGGCTTGCCCGAAAGGGTCGTTCCGCCTTCCATGAAAAATTCCATGTAGCGGGTCTCCGCGCCCTTCCGGAAGCAGTTGAAGGAGATGGCGGGAGAGATCTCCTGGAAGGTGAGCTCTTCCCCTCTGGGAAGGAAGCGTTTGGGGGAGAGATCCTGAATGACCGTGGCATCCAGTTTGTTGCGGCGGTGGAGATAGGCCCAGCGGACGTCGTCGAAGGCCTTCGTATCCGCCGCCAGCACGATTTTGAGATCCTTGACATGGGGCACGGGATGGCTCGTCACATAGAAGAAGATGTTGGAGAACATCGTTCCGTCGGGATAGAACTCGTAGGTCATGTACCCGCGGAAGCCCTCTTCGGCATGGCCGGAATCGTCCTGGAAGGAGATTTCCTGAAAGATGACTCTGTCCACTTCTCCGTGCTTTTCCACCTTGGTGAATGCGCCTGCACAGGGATGGAGCTTTTTCCCGTCGGGCATGACCAGGGTTAGTCCGCTGCCTTCCTGAAGAACGTTTTCGTACTCTCCGTCATAGTTGCGCAGGGCGACCTGCGCGGGAAATACTCCGTGGCTCTTGTCGAATCTGACCCGGACGGCACCGGAATCAACGGTGAAAGAATCTGTCTGCATGATGAAAACTCCCTGTTTGGGTTGGGTTTGTCGAAAACAAAGAAATATACCACACGGAGAGCGTAAATGCAACCGCCGAATACGGGATCGGGAAAGATTTATGCTTCTCTTTTTCGCTGCAGGAGGCTCTTTTCGGAAGAAAACGTTTTTTCTGCGCTTGAAATGCCCCGGGGGAGGGCAGGCGTCATTCTTCCAGACCCGCCACGGATTCCGCCTCGTAGCGGATCACGTCCTTGCGGTCGTCCTCGTAGTGCTCCCAGCTGAGGGGTAGCTTCTGCAGATGATCTCTTGCCAGAAGCGCCTTGATGCCGTTGAGCCAGACCTTGCTGGCGTCTTCCCCGGGAAGTTCCTCGGCATAGGAGTTGGTATCGTCGGGCACGGGCAGCTCCTCGTTCCAGATGGTGTTGCGCACATGCAGGACGCCGCCGTTCTCCAGCGGTACGATGCGGCAGTACGGCGTAGACTCCCCGGCGAGGATGGTCTCCTCCACCTGGGGCCAGAGATCGTTGTTGATGTACTCTTCCAGATTGTCCACCGCTTCGTCCCAGAGCTCGGACGCCTCCTGGGAGTCCGCGGCAAGTCCGGAATCCAGAATGGCCACGGTGGCGTCGTCCGCGGAAAGTTCTCCGCGCATTTCGGCAAAGGGCCGCAGCAAAACGAGTTTTTCCTCCCGGGAGAGCGTTTCCCGTTCTTCCACGCTGCTTACATCCACCACCAGCATTTCCGAACCGTTGCTCCGCACAAGAATGTTGCGGAGCGAAAATTCCCGCAGGGCAAGGGCATTGGAACAGAGAAGCCCGATCAGGTCGGCCAGTTTGGAAAGAAACTCCAGCCGCAGGACATGATTGTGGGGAACCAGCCGGAACCAGTATTCCAGCGCGGTGACGGCATCGGGCTGTTCTTCGGAAAGGATCATGCTTTCCGTGCCGCATTTGCCCCAGCCGGGGTACTGCACGCAGGGAATCTTGTGATCCGCAAGGATGCCGGAAGCGTCATAGAGGTCTTTGGCTCTGGACCCGAACAGGGCTTTCACATGCCCGGCAAGGCTGTCGGGAACATCGTGACGCACATAATAATTGCGCCCGGAAGCATCCGAGGTTTTGAAAACGGCGGAGACTCCGTCCCGGTAAAGCAGGAACTTTTCCTCCGCGTCGTTGCGGATGCTGAACCACGGCTCGAGACGAGAGGGATCGTCGATACACCAATCCCAGTCGTCCACGGTTATGAGAGGATCTTCTTTCATAGGTCAGGCATCCGGCGGGACACCCTTTCCATCCTGTTCTTGCAAGAGGAGGCAATCCATGTATTGCGCTTCCCCGTTCTTTTTCCTTTCCGGAAAACCGCTCCGGAAAGCCTTTTTTTGCGCGGCATATCTCAATCTCCGAAGACGCCGAAGATCATCTTTGACAAAAGATTCTTTTCGGCGGAATGTTCGGAGGATCAGATCAGAATATTGGTCGTTCCCGGATCGAAGAGGTGGGCCTTGAGCAGAAGAATGGGCAGTTCGATGGTTTCTCCGACCTTCACCTGCTTGTGGGCGTCCACGCGGGCGATACAGGAACTTCCATTGTAGGTGGAGGCATCCAGATAGAGGTAAGTTTCCGCGCCCATGGGCTCGATGACTTCGATCTTCGCCTTGATCCGGGGGGCATCCTTTTCGGTTTCCGCCATATCCGAGCCGATGTCTTCCGGACGCAGACCGAAATAGATCTCCTTGGAAAGGAACTTTTCGGCGTGGGGCTTCCAGGCTTCCGGAAGGGGAATGGCCATGTTCTGGTTTTCGAAGATGAAGCTGTTCTCCTTGCGGATGATGGTGCCCTTGAAGATGTTCATGGGAGGCGTCCCGATGAAGCCGGCAACGAAGGTGTTGGCGGGATTGTCGTAGATGTTCAGCGGCGTATCCACCTGCTGGATGAGCCCGTCCCGCATGACGCAGATGCGGTCGCCCATGGTCATGGCCTCGATCTGGTCGTGGGTCACGTAGATCATGGTGGTTTCCAGTCTGGTATGCAGTTTGCTGATCTCCGTACGCATCTGCACGCGCATCTTGGCATCCAGGTTGGAGAGGGGTTCGTCGAAGAGGAACACTTCCGGCTTGCGCACGATGGCGCGGCCTACGGCCACACGCTGTCTCTGTCCGCCGGAGAGGGCTTTGGGCTTGCGGTCCAGATAGGGCCCGATCCCCAGGATCTCCGCGGCATCCCGGACGCGCTTGTCGATGTCCGCTTTGGGGAACTTGCGAAGACGGAGCCCGAAGGCCAGGTTTTCGTACACGGTCTTGTGGGGATAGAGGGCGTAGTTCTGGAACACCATGGCAATATCCCTGTCTTTCGGCGGGACGTCGTTGACCACTCTGTCTCCGATGGAAACGGTTCCGGAACTGATCTCTTCCAGCCCGGCGATCATGCGCAGTGTGGTGGACTTCCCGCATCCGGAAGGTCCGACAAGAACCATGAACTCACGATCTTTGATGGTAAGGTTGATCTTATTCACGGCGAAAACGCCGCCTTCGTACACCTTGCAGACGTCCTTCAAAACTACACCAGCCATTATAGCCACTCCTTGAATTGATTTAGAGCTCTGTCAAAAATACCGCTTCTATAATACTCCCCCATGGGGCGTTTGTCAAGTCCGAAAACCTTTTCGGGGGGACTTTTTTGGAAAAAAATCCGTTTCTCCCCCGAAAGAGACTCTTTTTTCCCTCACTTTCCTCCTGTTCGTAGGGCAAAACTTTTCTCTACTTCTTCGCCTCCCAGTAGGGGGAAATCTCCCGCAGTCTTGCGATGACTCCGGGAAGTTTTTCCAGAACGAAATCCACTTCCTCCATGGTGTTGTACCTCGAGAAGCTGAAGCGGATTGCGCCGTGGGCGCAGGTGTAGGGGATCCCCATGGCCCGCAGGACGTGGGAAGGTTCCAGACTTCCCGTGGTGCAGGCGCTCCCGCTGGAGGCGCAGATCCCGAACATATCCAGAAGCATGAGGATGGATTCCCCCTCTATATATTCGAAGGAAATATTGGTGGTGTTGGGCAGCCGGTGGGCGGTGTCTCCGTTGACGCGGACTTTGGGGATCTTTTCCAGAATCGTTTTCTCCAGCTTGTCCCGCAAAGAGGCCACGAAGGTGTTCTCTTTCCCGATGTTTTCCATGGCCAGTTCCGCGGCCTTGCCCAGCCCCACGATGGAGGCCACGTTTTCCGTTCCGGCGCGACGGCCGTTTTCCTGATGGCCGCCGATGATGTAGGGCCGGAACCGCACGCCCCTTCTTATGTACAAAGCTCCGATCCCCTTGGGCGCATGGAGCTTGTGGCCGGAAAGGGAGAGCATGTCGATTTCCGAGTGCTTGAGATCGATGGGGACCTTCCCCACGGCCTGCACGGCGTCGGTGTGGAAAAGGGCGCCGTTCCTGTGGGCGATTTCGGCCAGCGTTTCCACGTCCTGAATGTTGCCGGTCTCGTTGTTGGCCCACATGACGGAAACGATGGCGGTCTCCTCGTCGATCATTTCCCGGGCCGCATTCATATCCAGAACTCCGTTGGAATCCACGGGGATCCTGGAGACCTTGCTGCCTCTTCTTTCCAGCTCCTTGGCCAGATTCAGCACGGCGGGATGCTCCACTTTGGAAACGACGATCTTCTTGCGCTTGGGGCAGTTGAGAAGGGCGCTGAAAATGGCCGCGTTGTCGCTTTCCGTGCCGCAGGAGGTGAAGATCACGTTGGAGGGCTCCGCGCCCAGAAGGGCGGCAAGACTTGCCTTGGCGGCGTCCACCTTTTCCATCACCTGCCCGCCGAAATGGTGGATGCTGGAGGGATTGCCGTAATACTCCGTAAGGAAAGGCGTCATGGCCTCGAAGACTTCCGGCGCGATTCTGGTAGTGGCATTGTTGTCGAAGTAGATGACTCTTTTTTCCTCCATTTTACCGCACCTCCTCCACGGTGAGGGCAGGGGAGACGAATTCGTTCAATTTGCTCTGCACAAGTTTTTTCAGCGTAAGCTTGGCATTGCGGCAGGAGGCGCATACGCCCCGCAGACGCGCCTTGACGACGGTCCCTTCCAGATCGATGAGCTCGATATCCCCGCCGTCCTTGAGGAGCGCGGGCCGGATCTCCTTGTCGATGATCTCCTGAATGAGGATGACCTTCTTCACGGGGGTGAGGGAATCGAAGGCGGGTTTTTCCTCGGGGGCCTTCTCCTGCTTCTCTCTTGCTATCCCGTCAAGGATCTCCTGGATCTGGTCCAGACAGGCGCCGCAGGCACCTCCCGCCTTGGTGTAGGCGGTGACCTGTTCCAGCGTCGTGAGATCGTTTTCCAGCACCACTCTGCGGATCTTCGTATCGGTCACTCCGAAGCATTTGCACACGATCCTGCCTTCGTGGTCTTCGGCCTTTTCCTCCTCTTCCGCCGTCTCCATGCCGTGCTTCTTCTTATAGTCGGCAATGGCCGCCTGCATGGCTTCCATGCCCATGACGGAGCAGTGCATCTTCTCTTCCGGGAGCTCACCCAGAACGGCGGCGATCTCCTTGTTGGTGACTTTGGCGGCCTCTTCCAGCGTCTTGCCCTTCACCAGCTCCGTGAGAGCGGAAGAGGAGGCAATGGCGCTGGCGCAGCCGAAGGTCTTGAACTTCACATCGGTAATGGTTTTGGTGGCCTCATCCACCTTGAGGAAGATCTTGAGCGCGTCTCCGCAGGTCACGTTTCCCACTTCGGCCACCGCATCGGCGTCCTCGATCTCCCCCACGTTCCGGGGATTGAGGAAGTGATCCATCACTTTTTCCGTATATTTCCACATAGCTCCTCCCTTCCGGAGTTTTCACTCGTATTTCCTGAGTTCCTCGGCGACCCGTTCCGCCACGATCTTTGCCGCATCCGCAAGGGGGATGAGTTCCGTATCCTTGCAGGAGCGCAGACGGAATTCCGCCATGTTCTGCTCCAGACTTCTGGGAGAGACGGTAAGGCGGAAGGGGATGCCCATCAGATCCGCTTCGCTGAACATGAATCCGGCCTTTTCGCCCCGGTCGTCCAGAAGGACTTCCACGTTGCGCGCCAGAAGTTCCTGATAGAGTTTTTCGGAAGCCGCCCCCACGCCGCCCTTGTCCGGGTTGAGCGCACAGATCTCCACCTGATACGGGGCGATGCTCATGGGCCAGATGGGGCCGTAATCGTCGTGGGAATCCTCCGCCACGGAGGCCATGGTCCTGCCGATCCCTATTCCGTAACAGCCCATGACCATGGGGTGGGGCTTGCCTTCCTTGTCCAGATAGGTGCAGTTCATGGGCTGGGAGTATTTCGTGCCCAGCTGGAAGATGTTCCCCACTTCGATGCCCCGCTTCATCTGGAGGGGTTCTCCGGTGACGGGGCAGGGGTCGCCGTCCCGCACCATGGCGATGTCCACAACGTCCGCGCCGTCCAGATCCCGTCCGTAGTTGAAGTTCCGGTAATGGAAGTCGGCCTCGTTGGCGCCCACCACCAGATTGGAAGTGCCCGCCACGGATTTATCCACGATGATGCGGCACTTCCTGGGATCGATCCCCACGGGGGAGGCGTAGCCCGGCACGGCTCCTGCGGCGCGGATCTGCTCGTCGGTGGCGAATTTGATCTCCAGAAGCCCGAGGAAATTCTGCAGTTTGCTTTCGTTGACCTCGAAATCCCCCCGGATCATGACGAAGATGAGTTTCCCTTCCATATCGGAATAGAAGACCGCTTTTCCGGTGTTTTCGGGCTTGACATGAAGGAAGTCCGCCACCTCCTCGATGGTTTTCTTTCCCGGGGTGGCCACCTTTTCCAGAGGAAGTTCCTCTCCGCTCTTTTCGAACTTGAGCCCGGAAACGGCGATCTCTCTGTTGGCCTTGTAGCTTTTCCCGTCGGGGGAAAGGAAAATGGTATCCTCCCCGCAGTCGGCAATGGACATGAATTCGTGGGAGACCTTGCCGCCCATCATGCCGGAGTTGGCCTGAATGGAGACCACGTGTTTGAGCCCCACGCGGCGGAAGAATCTCACATAGGCTTCATGGGCCTTTTCGTAATATTTTTCCAGATCCGCCTGATCGGCATGGAAGCTGTAGGCGTCCTTCATGGTGAACTCTCTCACCCGGATGAGTCCGGCTCTGGGACGGGCCTCGTCCCGGTACTTGAGCTGGAGCTGATAGACCATCACGGGCAGCTGCTTGTAGCTGGTCACTTCCGTGCGCACCAGCTGGACCATGGCCTCTTCGTGGGTCATGCCCAGAACCATGTCCTTGCCGTTCCGGTCCTTGAAGCGGAGAAGCTCCGCCCCCACGGAGGAGAACCGCCCGGATTCCTCCCAGAGTTCCGCGGGCAGCACCATGGGGAGTCTTACCTCCTGTCCGCCGATGCGGTCCATTTCCTCCCGCACGATCTTTTCGATCTTGGCCACGATCCGGTATCCCATGGGAAGAAGAGAGTAGATCCCTGCGGAAACGGGGCGGACGTAGCCCCCTCTCACCAGCAGTTTGTGGCTCACGATCTTGGCGTCTTTGGGATCTTCCTTGATCCTGCGGCCTACCATTTGCGACATTCTCATTGCGCGTTCTCCTGTTGTATGTTCAGCTTGTCGTTGTCGGCGTATATCTCATAATATACACCCCCGCGGGCGTCAATGCAAGAAAGGAGTTGAAAGTCGTTCAAAATTTCCGGCGGGGCTTCAGCGCCTTTTCCCCGTTTTCCGGGCCCCGGAAGGGGAAAAACGGAAAATTTTTCCTTTCTCCCCTTTTATTTTCCGGAAAGCGTGCTATAGTCCTTACCTTTCAGGACGTGTGAAAAAAAGAAACAAAGGGAGAGAACGATGGGTGAAAGTTTCGAAGCCAGACTCATGAGGTTTTCCTCCAAGGAGATATTCAAACAGGCGAAAAAGCTTCTCCACGGGGAGGAGCTCGTCTGCTGTCACGAAAGCGCCGGCGGGATTTTGAGAGCCGTCTTCCGGGACGGGAAGGGCATTGTCACCAGAACGGAGCTTACCGGATTCCCCGACGGGCCATTCCATACCAGCTGCTCCTGCCCCGAATCCGTCTCCAATTCCCTGTGCCCTCACTCCATGGCGGCCTGCCTCCACCACGCCAAATACACCATCAAAAGCAGGGAAAAGGAGGTCCTCAAGGACGCCCCCGCCCAGTTCGCCGGGCTGAAATTTTCCGGGATGTCGGAACTGCTCAAGGAGGCATTGAACACTCCCTCCTCCCGCATCGAACTGCATCTGGAAAAGGATTTCCCCCATGTGCCCAGCAAGTGGGAAAGGATCACCTTTTCGGCCTCCATGACTGCCAACGGCCGCAAGTATCTGGGAAATCTGAACAATCTGCGCAATCTGCATTTCGACAAGGTTCTTTCCGTCTCTCTCAAGCTTGCGGACTTCCCTTTGCAGGACCAGCAGATCATCCGTTTTCTCGCCCTCAATGCCCAGCAGGACGGGGGCGGACTCTCCCTGGATGCGGAACAGACCGCCGAATTCTTCCATTGTCTGCCTGATTTCGACCGTTTCTTCAAGGACCGGGACAAGATCAAGGTGCACCCCGAATACGCGGAACCCGCCCTGATCCTGGAAAACGTGAAAGGGGGTACCCTTCTCAAATCCGCCGTGCTGGTCAACGATTCCCTCCTGCCTCTGGCGGATGTGAAGGTCATCAACGGCCGTTCCGGGTGCTGGCTGGGGATGCTGGGGGAGTATTGGTGGATGCCCGCAAGAGTGGATGTGGGCTGGCTGCGCAATTTCCTGCGTACCACCATCCAGCCCTGTTCCAGCAAGGCCGTGGACGCTCTGGTCAACGCCCAGGAGTCTCTGCCCTTCAAGCTCATCGAATCCAACGGCGTGCGTCTGAAGGCCAAGAAGTTCCAGCCGGTGTACAAGGGGATCTTCCGCAAGGACGGCAGTCTCCTTCTGGAACTGCAGTTCGATTACGACGGCCACCTGTGCAAATACGATCACGGAAGACTGGCCTCCTACCGGGGCAGGTTCTGGAAACGCAACACGCTGGAAGAGGAGAAAATTGCCGACGAACTCGTGAATTTCGGCTTCCGGAGGGCAGTCTCCGGCAAGACGCCCGGGGAGACAAGGTTCCTTCTCCGGGATCCGGAGGCCATCGGCGCCTTCACCGGGGAGGTCATTCCCAAATGGTTCGCCTCCGGTCAGGACTTCATGATCTCCTCCAACCTTGCCCGCATGGGCAGCGATCACGTGCTTCTGAAGCTCCATTGCTCCCTTGCCGCCCAGACGGAACAGTATTTTGATCTGCGCGTAAAGCTTTTCACGGCGGTTTCCCCCGTCTCCTGGAAGCAGGCTTCCGAAGCGGCCTCCGCCCATGAAAGCTTTTCCGTTCTGGACGGGGAAAAGGAAAACTGCATGAGGATCCCCGAAAAACTTTCCCGCCTCGTTGCCTGGGCTTCGGAAGTGGCGGAAAACCTGCCGCTTCCGGAAGGGGAGGACCCCCTGATCCACGGGGAACTTCTCCGGCTTCCCCGGGCTGCGGCCCTGCGCTGGGCGGAACTTTCCTCCGGGATCGCCGATGCGGTCCCCGTGGAATTTTTGCGCCTCAAGGCGGCGGCCGATTCGGCTTCCGACGAAAACGTCCCGCAGGAGGAAAATCCCCTGTTCTGCGGCGAACTGCGCAAATACCAGCAGGCGGGAGTCTTCTGGATGCGGAAACTTTCCTTTTCCTCCTTCAACGTGATCCTTGCGGACGAAATGGGGCTGGGAAAAACCGTGCAGACTCTGGCGCTTCTTGCCTCCTCCTTCCGTACTCCCGGCCCCGCGGGGGAAAAGGCATTGCCCTCCCTCATCGTCTGCCCCACCACTCTGGTGGAAAACTGGGTGCGGGAGGCGGCAAGATTCGTGCCCTCCATGCGGGTCCTTGCCGTCACCGGGCCGGATCACAAGGAGAAGTGGAAATCTCTCCCCTTTGCGGATCTCTGCATAAGCTCCTACGCCATCATCAAGCGGGACGCCCAGATCGTGGGAGGGACGCAGTTCAACTACATCGTGCTGGACGAAGCCCAGCACATCAAAAACCCCGCCACGGGCAACGCGAAAGTGTGCAAAAGCCTTTCCGCCCTCCATAAACTGGTGCTTACCGGCACTCCTCTGGAAAATTCCCCCGAGGACCTGTGGTCCATCATGGATTTCCTCCATCCGGGGCTTCTGGGGAATCTTGCCTCCTTCCGCCGCCGTTTCTGCGGCGGAACGGAACCGGGAGCGGTGCGGGAACTTTCCGAAAGGATCTCGCCCTTTATCCTGCGGAGGAAAAAAGAGGATGTCTTTACGGAGATCCCGCCCAAAAGCGAACAGATCCTCTACTGCGAAATGGAGGAGGAGCAGAAGAAGTTCTACGAAACGTTTCTGGAGGAGACCAGAAGAAAGTGCCGCGCGGCGGCCTCCGATCCTGCCGTCAGCCGGATGGAGATCCTTTCCTCCCTTTTGCGCATGAGGCAGGTGTGCTGCGATCCCTCCCTCATTCCGGAGGAGAAACGGGGGGGCGCAAACAATGTGGGCTCCGCCAAGATGGAACTTTTGAAGGAGCTTCTCCTGCAGACGCTGGACAGCGGGCACAGGGTCCTTTTGTTCAGTCAGTTCACCTCTCTTCTTGCCGTGGTGCGGAAATTTCTGGAGGAAAACGAGATCCCCTACGAGTATCTGGACGGTTCCACGAAGGACCGTTTCGCCCATGTGGACCGTTTCAACAATTCTCATGAGATCCCGGTCTTTCTCCTGAGTCTCAAGGCGGGGGGACTGGGATTGAATCTCACCAGCGCCGACACGGTCATTCTGTACGACCCGTGGTGGAATCCCACGGCGGAGGCCCAGGCCATGGACCGCTCCCACCGCATCGGGCAGACCAGAAAAGTCAACTGCGTGAAACTCATCGTGAAGGACTCCGTGGAGGAAAAGGTGCTGGAACTGCAGAAGAACAAGCAGGATCTTTTCCGGGACGTGGTGGAAAATTCCACGGAAGGGATGCGCTCCCTTTCCCTGGAGGATTTCGAGTTCCTTCTCTCCTGACGGAAACACGGGAGAATACGTCATGTTTATCCTCAAGGAACATGTTCAGGCGGAAACCGCGGCGGGGAATTCCCGGTTTCTTTCGGAACTCTTTATCGTTTCCTCTCCGGAGGAAGCCAGAAGTGTCTGGCACGAAAGAAAGGAAAACTGCGGCAACGGCGGCCATATCGTTTTCGCCTTCATCACCGGTCCTCAGGGAAACGTCATGGGCTGTTCCGACGACGGCGAACCTTCCGGAACGGCGGGGAGACCCACTCTGGAGGTGCTCAAGGGGAGCGGGCTCACCAACGTCATTCTCACCACCGCCCGCTGGTTCGGGGGGACCCTTCTGGGAACGGGAGGACTGGTGCGGGCCTATACCGCAGGCGCACAGAAAGTTCTGGAAAAGGCGGAAAAGATCCCTCTTGTCCCCGTTTCGGAGATGGTGATGGACTGCCCCTATCCTCTGTACGAAACGGTCTGCCGCCTTCTGGAAGAGTTCCACGGGACCGTGACGGAGGAGTCCTTCACGGAAAAAGTCGTTCTTTCCTTCCGTCTGGAAAAGAAACTTGTCCCCCTTCTGAAAGAGAGACTGCGGGATCTTTCCTGCGGGAAGATCCTTTGCCGGGAGCAGGAAGAAGTTTCCCCTCAGAAATTGTGATTGATGACCTGCAGGGAGAGTTTTTCCACTCCCAGAAGCGCGGTGACTACGGAACATTTTGCAAGGAAGAGAAAGGAAATCCTTTTCCCCTTGTATTCGTTCAATGTCTCGAAATTCCCCTGACCTTTGGCAATGACAAGATCCGCTTTTTCGAAGGCGTTCCGGAATTCTTCGATTGTTTTCTCCAAAGCCAGTCCGGGGACGGTCCCGGGGATCTCCATAAAGGGAATACCTTCCAGCCCCGCATCGGCAAGATCCTCTTTCGTCACATCGTTGAATACGGGTTCTCCCCGGACCACAAGAGTGACTTTGTCCCGGAAGGGGGCAAGGAACAGCCCGTCCAGATTGGCCTCCCCGCAGTTGTCCAGAACGTAAAGGATCCTGTTCGCTTTCGTTACGGCCTCTTCCAGCTCCCTCACGGCGGAAACGTCGACGGGCTTGGAAAAGGCGCTTTTCAATGCCTGAAGCGCCATTTCCTGCGTGGGGGAGGAGAAAACGCCGAAGTCGATGATGTTTCCGGAAACGGCAAGCCGAAGACGGGATTCGAAATCCTTTTCATCGTATTCCGGGAGTTCCGGAAGCATTTCGGCAAGATTGGCGGCAAGATGCGCCGTGCGCTTTTTCTCCTCCCGGTAAATATCCCTGATCTTCTTGCTTTCCGGATGGGCGAGAGCGTTGGCAAGGGCTATGATCCCGCCGGCGATCTCCGGAGGGGATTCCCTCAACTCGCAGCAGGAAAGGGTTTTTGCGGCGCTTTTGACGATCCTTTCCCGCAGGAAGGGGTCCTGCGTCATCCTCTGGGCAATATCCCAGGCGTTCCGGCACAGACAGGGGAGACATTCCACTTGCGTTTTCATCGGGAACCCTCCTCGAAATCGAAACGGACCATATTCCACGAATATCCCGGAAACACGGCGCGGAAACCGTTTTTTCCCGCTGTCACGTTTTCCAGCTTTTCCGCATGGAGCGTTTCTTTGCCCGGAGCGTTGACTTGAGTTATCGACGCGCTTTTTTCCGTGAGGGCTTCCGCAAAACGGGCGTTCAAAAAGTTTTTCCAGTAAAATTCCATTTCCAGCTCCTGTTCCGTCCGCACGCTGACGAAGAAGGTGAGAGACTTTTTCTCCCTATTGCTTACGACGCTGACGGCGGGGGCTGTTTCCAGCTCCTTCGTCTCCATTTCCGTCTTCCACACATCCCCCCTTCCGTAGCGGGAGTTGTACTTGAAGGGATCGAAGGTGGCCTGTTTCCAGATGACGGAATTTTTCTCCGTCCGGATGGGGGCAAGCACGTTGACGCTCTGGGCGCAGCAGGCTAAGCCCACCTTGCCGCAGCGGTTCTGGAACATGGAGAAAAGAGCCCCTTGCAGAACGGCGTCCAGAATGTTGTAATCCTGTTCCAGAAGGTGTCTCCCGCAGGTCCACTCCTCCTCTTTCCTGCCCCGCTGGTCGAAATCCCAGACGATCCACTCGTCCACGGAGATCCTGATCTTCCTGTCGGAAGAGCGCTTTTCGGCGATCTCTTCGCAAAGGGCGTACGCCTTGTCGATCCTTTCGCCGAAACGGTCCACGCTTTCCAGATAGGCTTTCCTCCCGTCCTTCCAGTTGAAGACTTCGTGGAGGGACAGATAATCCATGAATTCGAAGCACTCTTCCGCAACGATCCTGTTCCACTCCTCCTCCGCGCCGCAGAAGATGAGCTTGATCTCCGGATCGAACCGCTTCAGGGTCTTGGCCGTCTCCCTTGCGATCCACGCATAGTCTTTTGCATCCCTCTGGCCCACCTCACAGCTTCCGTTCATTTCGTTGCCGAGACAGAAGTATTTTATATTGTAAGGCTCTTCCGCCCCGTTGGCTCTCCGCAGGTCGCTTAAAAAAGTCCCCTTGGGGAAATTGCAGTATTCCCAGAGTTCTCTTGCCTCCAGGATCCCCCTTGTGCAGAGGTTGAAGGTGAGAAGCGGCTCCGTGCCCGCCAGACGGCACCACCGGACGAATTCATCCAGCCCGAAAAGATAGGGCTCCTTCTGCTTCCAGGAGTCGTCCAGCCGCACGGGGCGTTTCTCTTTGGGGCCGATGCTCTCCTCCCATTTCCAGGAGTGGGCGAAATTCCCGCCGGGGTAGCGGGTGAGGGGCATATCCAGTTCCCGGATGAGGGAGAGCGTGTCTTTCCGGAAGCCGTTTCCGTCCGCACAGGGATCCTGCGGATCGAAGACGCCTCCGTAAACATTCCTGCCCAGATGTTCCACGAATCCCCCGTAAAGCTCCTTTCCGGCTGTTCCGATCTTTTCCGGAAGGACGTTCACTCTGCAAAAGCTCATTGTTCCTCTCCCTCTTTGGCGGAAACAATATATCTCCCGGAACGGTTTTTTCAAGTCGGAAGCAAAAAAAGGGGAAAAAATCCTTCCCGGACGCTCTTTTGAGCACTTTCCCGCGTCTTTTGCCCCCATTGCCCATTTGAAGAATGGGAAAAGTGTGGCATATTATACTCCCGGAAAAAGGATTCATAACTTATCGAAAGGAAGCCATGAGAAACAATCTTTTCTGGGACGAAAACAATACACCTTCCGAACTGCACGCTTTTCTGGAGGCCGTCTCCGGGGAATTTCCGGTTTTCCGGGGAAAGGAAAAGATCAATCTTGCCTTCGAAAAGTGCGGAGAGGAAAACTTCCTTTCCGTCACGGACAGGAACGGGGTCTTCCTTGTCCGTTACGGCTCCCGGCATCTTGCCGCACGGGGGGTGGGGTTCGCCCTTGCCGGGAAAGAGTGTCGGGAAACATGGTTTTTCAAGACCTTTGCCGTGCTGGTGGACTGTACAAGGTCCGCCGTCATGAATGTGCCCCATTTCAAGAAATGGCTTCTGCGGCTTGCCCTCATGGGGTACAATATGGCCATGCTCTACACCAAGGACGCCTATCAGGTTCCCGGAGAGCCCTACTTCGGCTACATGCGGGGGCCCTATTCTCTGGAGGAGATGCGGGAAGTGGACGCCTTCGCCAAAAGTGTGGGCGTGGAAATGATCGCTTCCATACAGGCGCTGGGCCATCTGGAGCCCATTCTCCGCTGGCCCGCCTTTGCGGAGGTCAGGGATACGGAAAGCTGCGTGATGGTGGACAAAAAGGAGACCTACGATCTGCTGGAAAAGATGATCCGTTTCTGGAGCGAAGCTTTCTCCTCCCGCAGGATCCATCTGGGCATGGACGAGACCGAGGATCTGGGCAGAGGGAGATACCTGACCCTCAACGGCTACGAGCCCCCCTATCAGCTTTACAACCGCCACTTGAAGAAGCTCTGTGCCATCTGCGACAAGTTCGACTTGAAGCCCATCATCTGGTCCGACATGTATTTCAAGTACGCCAACAAGAGCATGGACTATTACGGCAAGAAAGACGAGATCCCCTCCGACATCACCAAGGACATCCCGCCGAATGTCCAGCTTTCCTACTGGGATTACTACCACAGGGACAAGCAGATCTATATCGACAAACTTTCCCTCCAGAAAAAGTTCAACGGCACTCTTCCCGTCATGGCCTCGGGCATCTGGACCTGGGCGCGGCTGTGGTGCGACCATGAACAGACCCGCGCTTCCGCAGGCGCCTGCATGGACGGCTGCCGGGAGACGGGGGTCAACGAGATCATCTTCACCATGTGGGGGGACGACGGGAACTACTGCGAATTCGATTCCGCCTTCGCTTCCATGGTCTGGTGCGCCGAATACGGCGCCTGCGGGAAGGCGGACGAAGAGAAGGTGAAAGCTCTTTACGAGGCGCTCTGTTCCTCTTCCTACGCCGTACAG
>JAGAEF010000197.1 GCA_017613255.1 Lentisphaeria bacterium | reverse complement strand
CGACCACGGGATATTCATTCTGACGACGGATCGCCGATTCCGCACCATTTCCTCCCGGAAAGACGTCGAACAGGCGTTGGCTGGAGTTCCCCTCCGGGAATTCACCGGCCCGGAAGATCTTTTGAGTCAGATCCCCAAAGGATTCCTGCCGTTCGATCTGGCGGATATTTCCGGTTTCGAAGAACGTTTTTCCGAAGAATGGAACAAGTTCCGGGAGACGGATCTTTTCCGCCGGATCACCGGATTGAAATGTCTGGCCGATGTCCTGAGAAAATTCAAGATCGAAAAACTTTACGACTGGCAGAAGACCGTCATCGACAATGTGCTCAACGGCGTCCCCGCGCAATTCGTCGTCCAGCCCCCGGGCGGCGGAAAGTCCCTGACGTACCAGATCCCCGCCATGATGCGGCCCGGCCTGACGCTGGTGATCTCGCCCTTGAAGGCGCTGATGCAGGATCAGGTGCTGTCCTTGAAAAAACGGGGTATCACCGGGGCGGAATTCTACAATTCCAATCTGTCACCGCTGACCCGCCGGGAAATTTTCGCGAGGGTTGATAGCGGGGAGATCCGTTTGCTGTATGTGGCGCCGGAACGGCTGTACAAAAGTTTTATCGAAAAGATCCTGAAGTTGAAGCAGGGCGTTTCGATGCTGGTCATCGACGAAGCGCACATGATCTCGGAAGCGGGCAGCCAGTGGCGGCCGTTTTACGGCGAACTCAAACACGCCTGGGAACAGTTCGGCAAGCCGCAGCTGCTCGTGCTGACGGCAACCGCCGGGAAAAAAATCAGGGAGGACATTCAAAAACAATTCGGGATACCGGACGAATATGTTTTCCTGCGGTCCACCGTCCGGGAACACATCCGAATTTCGGCAGAAAACGTAACCAACCCGAATATGGGGACAAGCGTGGAGGATCAGAAGGCCCGTGCGCTGGAATTCGTGAAAAGAGCGAAAGGCAGCCCCGTGCTGATCTACTGCTCGTGGATCAACTATATCTACGATCTGAAAAGTTATCTGGACGACTTTTTCATACGGAATATGCTGTCCGTTCAGGTCGAAGTCTATCATACCGGGCCGGATCTGTTCGGCAACGTGATCGATTCCGGGGAACTGCACAAGCGGCACTTGCGTTTCCTCTCCAACGAGACGCAGGTCCTGATCGCCACCAGCGCCTACGGAATGGGGATCGACAAGCCGGATATCTGGGGCGTGCTGTTCAACAACATGCCCGCTTCCCTGGAAGAACTGGTGCAGGGGTGGGGACGGGTCTGCCGGGATCCGGACAAACTGCGGGAATATCTGGAGGCCAAACATCCGCCTGAAGTTTCCGTCACCTACAACGTAAAGGACTGGAGGGAACGGGAAAACCAGATCAGCGGCAATTTCCGGACGATCTCCGAATGGCAGGAAGATATTCTCAACACTCACGGGATCAGATGGCATCTGGCTTTGAACAGCGCTGCTCCGCTGGAATATTCATGTCAGGCGGGCACCTTTTTCAAGGATTCCACCTGGGCGGGCCGTGATCTCTCCCGGACAGATGTTCTCTCTTCGGATCGGCTTGACGAAGACAAATTGTGCGCCTGTCTCCTGATGGCGCGGTATATGCGGGAAAACGCCATGCTGTCCGATTTCGAATTCGATTGGAAAAGTTCGGTATTCCGGTTCAAAGGAGTCTCCGGTTGCCCCAAGGCGGAGAAGCTGGAAGGCTTGCTGGGGAAATGCAATCTTGAGCAGCAGAAAAAGCTGGACAAGGTGGAAGAATTCTGTCTCACGAAAAAATGCAGGAATGAATTTCTGGAGGAGTATTTCGCCGCCCCCCGTCCGAAAAGCAAGTGCATGCTTTGCGATAATTGCCGGGGCCCCGTTCCCGGCGCCTACGAAGGATACACGGAATTTCTCCATGAGAAAGCGGACGAAAATGTCCGTCATCATTTCGTCCGGGGCGTTTTCGGCGGCGGCGATGCGGCGTTTCTCCAGTACCTGCAGGGAATTCCCGAAGACGAGCTTTCCGTGCAGACCGCCTATCTTGACCGCGAACACCTGGAATCCGGGCAGGAACACAGCGATGCGGAATGCGCAGCCATCCTGCTGGAACTCAAGCAGGACAAGGCCGAGCCGGAAAAGGTCATCCAACGGATCGTCAGGCTCGTGGAAGGAGATTTTCCCCGTCTCCGGGACAGGGGAAGAGAGGCGATCTTTTTCCCCTTCGCACGGGAGTGCGGCATTCCGCAGCCGGAAGAACTTTGGGAGAGCATTTCCTTCATCTGCGGGAATCGCGAGACCGCCGGGCCGGACCGGGTAACGTGGCGTTTTCTGGCGGAATGCAAGGATCATGAAAAGAGAATGAACCTCGCCGGCAACGACCCGGCGTACAGGGAAGCTCTGGAAAAATGGATCGTGGGAAACGCCCCATCCGAACTCGGGGAATTTATCCTGAAATCCGAGTTCCGGGCCTGTGTGTATTACATTTGCAGAGGGCTCGCGCTGAAGAAGCTGCTGAGCGAAAACGAAGACGACGGATCATGGTCGACTCTGGCGAAATATCTGAAAAAGATCGTCAAATGGGAAAAGGAGGATAAGACCAAATTCCGTTACCTCTGCGATCTGACCGAACACTTGCCCGCAAAAGAAAAGGAAGAGTGGGACCGGATCCTTATCGCCCCGGAAGATTACCTCAAAATGGCAGAAGCCGACCCGGAACTTTTCGGCCCGGAAAAATACTGGGAACCGGAATGGTTCTGCAATTCCGTCCTTGCCGGTTCCGAACTGGCGCGCTGCGTGGACAACCGGGAAAACATCCTCTTGTCCGAAACGGAAACGGCCGCCGGAAGAATGCCCATGGAGTCATGGCGCGATCTGCTGGACTGGATGCCCTGCACGGCGAAACTGTATCCGGCCTGGAAGGAGATGCTGGAGAAGATCCGCGAAAAGGATCTTCATGTGCAATTCTCGGATCCTGCGTCTGTTCCGGCGGAAATTGCCGCATACTGCACCGAACTGCCCCCTGCCCTGAAGGATTTTCTGAAAAGAGAGGTCTTTTTCGGGAACGATCCGAAATGGCTTGAGAAACTTTCCGATTTATCCGTGGATGCCGGAAAAACTTCGGCAAAGGGCGGAAGAAAGGGATGAAACCGGAAATCCGGCTGTTCCCCGCTATGGCGTTCCGGCTCAAAACGGCCTGAAAAAGAAAAGACTCCGGCAAGGGCAGTTTTTCCGATCCCCGCTTGACTTTATGCAGGAAAGCGTGTAAATTAAGGGAGCAACAAAGAGTGTTTCCGGGATGCAGACGGAAAGAAAGCGAATTCCGCCGCCGGTACGGGGGAACCGATGAAGCGGCGCATTGAGCCGATCTCCTGAACAGCGCTCCCGGAACATGCAAAAACTGCACGGCAGGAAACAAAGGGAGGAAAGGTCATCATCGGCAAGGAGCTGAAACCCGATTTTCGCACATCCGTTGCGGACCGGCTCGGGCAGATCAGGCCGGAGGGGGAGCAGCCGGATGCACTTTCCTGTGCCCGGAAACGGGGGGAATCCGCCCAATGGGTCTCCCGGCTTTTTCCCGAAAGAAACGTTCTGGCGCTCTGCGGGTTTATTTTTCTTGTGCACTGCGTGATCTCGCTCTTTTTCACCCCCGATATCTACCGGGACGTGGCAAGATGTTACGCCTGGTACGCCAGAGAGTTCGGAAGAGGCGTATGGCATGACGTGCCCATCTCCTTTCTGCCGCCTCTGACCATATTTCTGGCCGGAAATCTCGTTTCTCTGGGGCTGGAAGCCTATGCCGCCGTCAAGCTGGTTTCCCTGTTTTTCTTCGTGCTTACGCTGCTGCCGCTGTATCGGCTTCTGAAGTATCTGGGGGAAGGAAAGGCGGCATGCTGGGGGTGTCTTCTCTTCATTGCCGCGCCCCGGCTGCTGCGGTATTCCGGCATGGCCCTGCTGGAGCCGGTGCGGGATTTCTTCCTCGTATCGGCAGTCTGTCTGCTGGTGAAGGGGTGGAAAAAGGGGATAAAACTTACCGATTCCCTGCTGCTGGGCGTTTCTCTGGGATTCATGAGCCTTGCCCGGAGCGAAGGAATCATGCTGGCGTTTTTCCTTCTCTGCGCAAGGTGTTATCTTCCCGAAGGGAACCGGACCATGAAAAGTTTTCTGAAAAGTCTGCTTCCCGCCGGAATCATGATGGCAGTTGTCCTCCTGCCGGCGGCCATACACAACTGCAGACTGACCGGCTACCCGGTGCTCGACCAGAGAATGAACGGCGTTCTGGCGAATTGTCCCGGACTGGGAAAACTGTTCAAGGCGAAAGAGTTTGCCTTCGAGAATCTGGTGAAAACCGGACAACTGCGCATCGATGATGAAGCGCCCGGGAAGGAGGAAGAGGACAAAGCCGAAAACGCTCTGGAGCGGCTGGAGGTCCTGCCGCAGAAAATATTCCGCGGCGGCTATGAGCTCTATATATGCGCCGCGGCGCTGGGGGTGCTTGTGCTGATCCTGCGCGGAGAGTGGAAAAAGGAACACTCGTTTCTTCTGGGCTACTGCCTCGTCACCCCCCTGCCGTTCATTTTCTTTTCGGTTTCCTCGCGGTATTTCCTGTACTTCATTCCGCTGCTGATGGTG
>JAGAEF010000196.1 GCA_017613255.1 Lentisphaeria bacterium | reverse complement strand
GGCGTGGGTGACGGCCACTGCGTCCACGTCTTTCATCGTCAGGTCCGCCTCTTTCAGCGCTTCGGAACAAACCTTCTCGATGGCGGTAAGGTGCTCCCTTGCGGCAAGTTCCGGAACGACTCCCCCGTACAGGGCGTGTTTGGCGATCTGGGAAGCAACGGCATTGGCAAGGACTTTTCTCCCGTCTTCCACGATGGCCACGGCCGTTTCGTCGCAGCTGCTTTCTATTCCCAGTATCCGAGCCATTTTCCGCTTTCCGTCTTTTTCACCGTACAAAAAAGAATCATCCTTTTAAATTTCGCTTTAAAAAGGAAAAAAGCAAGCGGGAATATTGAAAAAGATGAAAAAAAGATGTATATTACTATTCCGAACACATTCCGCGGAATGTGAATGGACGCAAGAGGGCGGTCCTGCCGCCGTTATACGAGGGGAAAATGCCATGAAAATGAAACTGCAGAACGTGTCGGAACCCAATCTGTTCCGCGACGTCTTTTCCTATGACCGCATTCCCGCGGTCAAGTTCGGGCCCGATGCCGTTCCCATGCGCCGTCCGGAGGAGATCTGGATCACCGATACGACTTTCCGGGACGGGCAGCAGTCCCGTCCTCCCTACACCGTGGAGCAGATCCGGACGCTGTTTTCCTTCATGCACAGGATCAACGGAAAATATCCCGTCATCCGGCAGAGCGAATTCTTCCTCTACAGCAAAACCGACCGGGAAGCGGTGGAAGCGTGTCTTGCCCTGGGGTACGATTTCCCGCAGGTCACCAGCTGGATCAGGGCCAACAAGGCGGACTTCGAACTGGTGAAAAGCTTTCAGCTCAAGGAGACGGGGATCCTCACCTCCTGCTCCGACTACCATATCTTCCTCAAGCTGCGCAAGAACAGAAGGCAGACTCTGGACGGATACAAGGAGATCGTGGGCGCCGCGCTGGAAAACGGGATCGCCCCCCGCTGTCATCTGGAGGACATCACCAGAGCCGACCTTTATGGATTCGTCATCCCCATGATCAACGAACTCAACGACCTTGCCGAAGGCACGGGGACGAAGATCAAGTTCCGTCTCTGCGACACCATGGGGTACGCCGTTCCCTTCCCCAATGCGGAACTTCCCCGGGGAGTTCCTGCCCTCATCCACGCCATTCTGGAAAACACCTCCTGTACCAGCGAGTGCCTGGAATGGCACGGCCACAACGATTTCCACAAGGTGGAGGTGAACGGCATGGCGGCATGGCTTTACGGGTGCTCCGGGGTCAACGGCACTTTTCTGGGCTTCGGCGAAAGGACCGGCAACTCTCCCATCGAAGGACTGGTCTTCGACTGGATGAGCCTCAACGGGATCAGCGAAGGCGTGGATACCACCGCCATCACCGATATGGCCGAATATTTTCGCAGGGAGCTTGCCGTGACCATTCCGGGCAACTATCCTTTCGTGGGGGCGGACTTCAACACCACCAGGGCGGGGATCCATGCCGACGGACTCACCAAGAACGAGGAGATCTACAACATCTTCGATACGGAAAAGTTCCTGCACCGGCCCTGCATGGTGGCGGTCTCCAACACTTCCGGTCTGGCGGGGATCGCCTACTGGATCCATTCCCACATTCCCGAAGGAGGGCATCTGCGGAAGGACAATCCCGGCATCATCGCCATAAAGAACTGGATCGACGGGGAGTACAGGAAGGGCAGAACCACCACCATCAGCGACGAGGAACTCATGAATCTTGCCCGGCAGTACATTCCCGAACTTTTCGCCCGGTGAGAAGAAAAACGTTTTTTCCGGTTTTCCCGCAGGGGAGCCTTTGAAACGCAGGAGGAACAATTGATCGCCCGACTGGATGAACTTTACGGCAGGGAGGAGGAGATTCTGGCCCCCTTTGCCGTTCACAATCAGGATTCCGGGGGGCGGCGCTTCCCGGAAAAGAGTCACCCCTTCCGCACGGATTTCCAGCGGGACCGGGACCGGATCCTCCACAGCAGGGCCTTCCGCCGTCTGGAGTACAAGACGCAGGTCTTTCTCAACGGCACGGGGGATCACTACCGCACAAGGCTTACCCACACCATCGAGGTGGCGGCGGTGGCCAGAACCATTGCCCGGAGCCTCTGCCTCAACGAGGACCTTACCGAGGCTATAGCCCTTGCCCACGATCTGGGCCACACCCCCTTCGGCCACTCGGGAGAGCGGGCTTTGCAGAAACTCATGGCCGAGGACGGCGGTTTCGATCACAACGAGCAGGCCCTGCGAATCGTGGACCTTCTGGAGATCAAATATCCCTCCTACGACGGACTCAATCTCACCTGGGCGGTACGGGCAGGCCTCATGAAGCACAGGGTGCGGAAGGACGGCAGCAGGACGCGTCTGGACGGAAGAGAGCTTCCTCTCTTCCCCTGCGCCGAATCCCAGGTGGCGGACGTTGCGGACGATCTTACCTACTACGGGCACGACGTGGACGACGGTCTGGACTCCGGACTCATCACTCTGGAGATGCTCGAAACGGTGAAATTGTGGAGAATGTGCGAGGAAAAGACCTTCGAAATGGGGCTCACGGAGAAAAACGAGCGGTTCGCCGCCTGTACGGTGCGCAATCTCATCGACGCCATGGTGGGGGATCTCATCCGGTATTCCGCCTCCACTCTGGAAAAATGCCGTCCCTCCTGTGCTTCCGATGTGGAAAACGCTTCCGCAAGGATGATCTCCTTCAGCCCGGAATATCAGACTTTGACCGACGAACTGCGGGATTTCCTGTACCACAACCTCTATTTCCATCCCGTTCTGGCCTCCCTCAACGACCTTTCCTACAAGCAGATGGGGACCTGTTTCCGGGCGTTTCTGGCCCATCCGGAGCTTATGGGGGAGGGGGCAAGAAGCCGTATCGCCGGAGAGGGGCTTAAACGGGCCGCCGCCGATTTCGTGGCGGGCATGACGGATAATTTCGCCACCAAGGAGTATAATTGCGTATCCTTCCTCTACCCCGAACACGGCAAGGAGATCAAGGTGAACTGATATGGGCGTCTTCCGGGAAAAAAATCCGCCGCTTTTTCTCGCGGCGCTTTTTCTTGTTGCAGTCTTTCTGTGCTGTTATCCTCTCACGGAGCTGGGCAAGCTGGAACTCTTCCGGGATGAAGGGCTTTATGCCGCAATGGCGCTGGAAACGGCCTCTTTTCCGCCCGTTTCCCGTGCCCACGGGGAGGTGGTCGCCTATACCTATCCCCTCTATCCCCTGCTGGTAAAGGCCCTGTACTCTCTGGGACTGAGCATGGAATTTTCCCTGCGCATCCTTTCCGTATTCTTTCTTGCGGTCCTCTCCCTTGTTGTGGGGTTTGCCTGCGGGCAGGCGGCGTTCCTCAACAGCATGCAGGCCCTTTCCCGGGGGGATTTTTCGCCGGAAGAGGTGCGGAAAAACTCTCCGCCGGACCGGGAAGGGGGAGGATTTTCGGATCCTTTCGCCCCCCTCACGGAGAGCGAGAAAAGGAAGGAAGCGTTGCGTGCAGGATTTCAGGCGGGCGCGGTGGGAAGCTCCCTTATCTTCGCCACCGTCCTTGCCGGGGGGAAGGCCGTCGAAGGGGATCCAATTATCCTGACCAGTCTTCTCATCTACGGCGGCTGGCTCCTCTGGTTCCGCATGGGAGCGGGTCGGGACTCCTGGAATGCTGCGTGGATCCTGGCGTTCCTTGCGGCCAGCGCGGCCTTCTACAACGGCGGATGGTACGCATTGTGCTTTTTCTTCCTCCCCATGCTGTTCCTGAAACGGCCGCTGAAAATTTTCACGAAACTGAACTGTCCCGGATTCTATGCCGGGCTGTTTCTCCTTTTCTGCACCATTCTTTTCTGGGAGATCCCCCGCTGGGACGGGACTTTGGTGGCGCTGGCGGAGTCCGCTCCATTGAGCTCCTTCGGCAAATATCTCAAGAATGTCGCCTTCCTGCCCGTGGATCTGTGCATCCGCTTTCTGCCCTGGACCTTCTTCCTGTACGCTCCCTGGTGTCCCGCGCTGACTGCCATCGACCGGAACAGGCTCTTCATGAAGTTCCTGCGCCGCCTTCTGCTGTTCGCCCTGCTGTTCTTCTGGTTCAATCCCATCACGGAAAGCCGGGATTTCCTCCTGATCGCCCCGGTTCTTGCCACGCTGACGGCGCTGGACTACTGGATCGTGGTGCGCCGTTACGGGGAAGCGTTGTGCAAGGTGCTCTCCTGGGTCTCCCTTGCGCTGGGAGTGTGGGGGCTGGGCATGATCCTCTTCTATCTTCTGCCCGCGGACGTGCTGCAGATGATGCCGAAAAAATTTTTCGATCTTGCTTTTCTCCAGAACTCCTCTCTGACAAGCATTCCCTTTCTTCTGGCGGTCCTCACTCCCGTTTCCGCGGCGGGGGCGTGGATCTTTTCGGTGTGGAAACAGCACCGCTGCGTCTGGCTTTCCCTGCTGTTCCTGTTCTGCGGCATGATGTCGTTTTTCTGGGCTTTCACGGTCCCCTACCGCTGTGCGGGACAAGTGAAAAAGAGTACGGCGCTTGCCATGCGGAAGGCTCTGGGGGAGGCTTTTTCGCCGGAACTGACCATCTACAAGGACGGCGGCATTTCCGGGCTTTACGACGAAGGGTATTATCTGGGAACGAAGATCCGTCTTGTCCGCAATCCCCGGGAGATCACGGAAGCGAAGGGAAAAAACATTTTCGTGCTCTCCGCAAAAAACATCCCTCCGGGAGACACTCAGCGGACCTGGTCGCGGCTGATGGAACTGGGCTACAAGAATCGGAAATTGTATATCTGGAAAGGGGCATTGAATGTCAGAAAGTACTCACAGGAAGAAGAATCCATCCGGCGGATGCGGTTCTGAGGAGAATCTTTCCCCCGTGGAAAACGGAAAAAAGGCTTTTTCGAACAAAAAGGAACTTGTCCTTGCTTCGGAGGAGGAGCTTGTTTCCTTCGTGAAAAGCGCACACGAGCCTTCCTACCGGGCAAAGCAGATCTATGAGTGGGTCGCCCTGAAGAGGGTCTGCGATCCGGACAAGATGACCAATCTGTCCGTTTCCCTGCGGGAAAAGCTTAAAGAAGCCTTTGCCTGCTGTACGGTAAAGGTTGCGGAAACGAGAAGCGCCCAGGACGGCTCCTGCAAACTTCTTCTGACTTTGGCCGACGGCGAAAGCGTGGAGTGCGCCATCATCGTGGCGCGGGACGGCCGCAATACCTTCTGTCTGAGCACGCAGGTGGGCTGTCCGGTAAGGTGCAGTTTCTGCGCCAGCGGCGAGCACGGGCTGGTGCGCAATCTTTCTGCCGGCGAGATCATCGGAGAGTATCTTGCCTGCTGCTCGATTATCGGGAAGAGTCCGGACAACGTGGTCATCATGGGGATCGGGGAACCCCTTCTCAATTACGACAATCTCGTCTGCGCTCTGGAAAAGATCTGCGACCCGGAAGGCATGAAGCTTTCCGCAAGGAGAGTGACCATTTCCACCAGCGGCTGGACGCCGGGGATCCGCAGTCTGGCCAAACTGGGAAGACAGTGGAATCTGGCGGTTTCCCTGCACGCTCCAGACGACAAGACGAGGGCTTCTCTGATCCCGGGAAAATTCCGCAGGGACATCAGGGACATTCTGGAAGCGTGCAAAATGCACCGGGAGGCCACCGGACGGCTTCTCACGTTCGAATATGTGCTTCTCAAGGACGTGAACGATTCCAAGGAGTTTGCCTCCCGTCTGGTGAAGGTGGCGAAAGAGGCCGACGCCAAGGTGAATCTCATCCCGTACAACGAAGCCAACGGCGGCTTTTCCCGGCCCGACCGGGAGAAAGTGAACGCCTTTGCCGCCGTTCTGGAACGGGCGGGGATCCCGGTCACCGTGCGGGTGGAAAAGGGCTTCGAAGCGGATGCCGCCTGCGGGCAGCTCCGTTCTTCGGCGGAAAAAAGGAGGAAAAAATGAGGAGAAACACCATGAAGACGAAAACACTTTCCGGGAGGATATTCCCCGTATTGCGGATTTTCTCCGCTTTGTGCGCACTTTTTCTGCTTTCCTCCTGCGCGGGGGATGCGGAAAAGGAGAGAGCCTTCCGGCAGGAAATGAATCTTCTGGCAAAGGATATTTCCTCCGGGAACATGACGAATTTCCGGAGGACACTTACTCCGGCCCACGCTTCCGCAAGGATGCCCGACGGCGTTCCTCTCCTTCACCTTGCCGCCGCCAACGGGAGAAAGGAAGCTCTGGAACTTCTTCTTGCCAAAGGCGCGGATCCCTCCGCAAGGGATCCCAGGGGCAGTACCGCGCTGCATGTGGCGGCGGGCAACGATCATGCGGAGATCGTGGAGCTGCTTTTGAAGAAAGGGGTTTCCGTGGATGCTTCCGGGTATTACGGAAGGACCGCCCTCTTGGAGGCGGCCCGGTGCGGAAGCG
>JAGAEF010000195.1 GCA_017613255.1 Lentisphaeria bacterium | reverse complement strand
GACGAAGACGTTTTCCACCACGGGATCGATGAGGGCGTTGCCGTACCGGCTGAGGAAGACCACCGGATCACGCTTCTGGTCGTCCAGAACCGTGAGATTATGGATCTCCACGCCGTAGATATCCTTTTCCGAATCGCTGGAGAGCACCAGAGCGTTGGTGGCGGAGTTCCGGTTGTCGATGACGCAGTCCCGGAAAACGACCTTCACGTTCCGAAGCGTATGTTCCCGCATGGAAATGCCGGAGGTCTTATGGCCTTCCACGCGGCAGGAAATGAACTCGATTTTGCCTGCTTCCAGCGTGTTGCCTCTTCCGGTGTAGCCCAGAATGATCCCGCCGCCTCTGTTGTTTTTGACGAGGCAGTTGCGGAAGGTCGCGGAAATGGGGATATGGGAGTTGTTGGAAAAGTAGATCCCGGTAAGAGCGTGTCCGGAAAACTCGCAGTCCTCGAAGACCACGTTCTGCAAGCCCACGCCGTCCTTGAAATTGGGCTCCAGATCCAGTCCGCACTGGGGCATGGTCCCGGCCGTATCGTTGAATTTGCAGTTCTTCACATACAGATTCTTGATCCCCGTGAGGCTGATCCCCTGCCGGTAGTGGTTGAAGCAGTTCAGATCCTTGAGGACGACGTTCTGACAGTTCTTGCTGCCCACATAGACGCCGTCGCCGCCGCTTTCGCACATGGTGAAGTTTTCCACATGGACGCCGTCGCAGTTCCAGATGTTGACGGTGTGGCGCCATTCGCCGTGCTTGTAGAGTTCCTTGTTGTCATAATCCTTCCGGTTCATGACGAAAAGGACCTTGCCTTTTCCCAGAAGTTTCACGTTCTTTTTGTTGCTGATGTCGAAAAGGGAGTCATGGGGACTCTTGAACTCCCCTTTTTTGGCCCGGACGACCACGCCGTCTTCGAAGACGATCTCCACGTCGGAGGGGACCTTGATGGAGCTTACGATCCAGTCGCTCCCCATGTTTTCCACGATGACCTTTTTTGCGCCGGAATCCAGCGCGCTCTGAAGGGCTTTCGTGGCGTCTTTCTTATCGAAGCCCCACCAGGAGGCTTTCGCTTCGGTGAGTTTGCCCGATTTCACCTGGGCGATCTTTGCCGAGTCGGCCGCGCCGCAGACCGTGACGGAGGCCGTCAGAAGCAGGGCGCCCGCGAGAAGGGAAGAAGCTGTCTTTTTCATGATTCTCCTTGTGTCGTATGTTCCGAATTACTTTTTAGGTTCGCCGTTGAAAGGCCATTTCTGCCGGGTCTGGGTGTATTCATACTTGAAGGCAAGCACACTCTGTTTCCGGGCATTCTCTGAAGGCTCGTAGGAAGCGTGGTAAACCACATTGATGTCTTTTCTCTGCACCAGCTGGGCGTGCCCGTCCACGAAAAGGAAATTCAGCGCCTTGTCCCGGGGATGCCGGGGGATGAAGTTCCGGTCGTTCCCGTAATCGAGAGAGTCTCCGAACCAGGCAAGCTGGGAGGGGATCCGGGGAGAACTTATGCGGAAGAACCCGCTGCGGCAGGAGATGATCCCCTGCACATAGGAATTGTTCTCTATGGGCATATAGGCCGCGTACTGGTAGGTGGGGGCGGAGGGGCAGACGGCGATGCTTTTGGACCATCTGGGGCTGTCTGTCGGGGTGGGGAGGTAGCCGAGATAACTGGGGCCGCCGTTGCCGCCCGTTGCTCCTCTGGGAGGTTTCGCCAGAAAATGGGGCCATGTGTTGGTGAAGTTACGGGAATCCACCCCTTCACGGGAATACCGGAAAAGCACCTGGCTGTTCACCGACCAGTCCTTGAAGTCCGTGGCATAGGAGAGCAGTCCCAGCCCCAGCTGTTTGAGGTTGTTGGCGCAATGCACTGTCCTGGCCGTACCCCGGGCCCTGTTCAGCGCGGGAAGCAGCATCCCCGCCAGAATGGCGATGATGGCAATGACTACCAAGAGTTCGATCAGCGTGAAATGTTTTTTCTTCATCCTGTCCTCCTGTAAATACCGTTTCTGTTTTATTCGGGAATGGGGGTCACATAGACATCGTCCAGATCCAGATGGCCTTTTCCGTCCGCCGTGAAGCGGACAGCCACGCGCTCGGTGGGAACGCCCGTCTTGACCGTCTCGAGAGTATAGCTCTTCCACTCGGGGGTGAGCTTCCATCTCATGTACTTCGCCGTTTCCTTCATGATGTCGTACCCTTTGGCGTTGCGGTCCTTATAGTTCCTGTAACTGCAGGTCCAGATATGGAAATACCCTTCGCCCCGGGCCCGGAAGGAGATGGAAAGCTTCCCCTTGTCCCTGGAAAGGAAGTACTGGGTGACGTAGCCTTTTTTCAGCCGGATGAAGTAGTTTTTCCCCTCTTCGGCAAGGAAGGTGCCCTCCACGTCGCCGGAAACGTTCCAGAAGGCGGGGACAAGCTCTTTTTCATCCGCGAAGGTCCACCCCTTTTTCGTCCCGAACCGTTCATAGCGGTTCCGCTTCTTATCCGGGATGGCCGTATTGAAATCGGCGTTCTTCCAGGCGGAAACATCGGCCCCCTGCTGGATGCCGACGGCTCTTGCGGGGACGAATTTCATGTTGACGAAGTTCGCCGAACCGTGGAAGGCGCCGTTGGAGCAGGAACTGGCCTCCCGGACCTCCTTGCCGCCGGGGGAGGCAGGCGCAAGTTTCCGCTGTCTTGCCACATTGAGCTTCCAGGTGGCGCCGTCATAGCACTTCATGCCGATCTCGCTGGTCGGAACGGCCATTTCCAGCACCCAGCGGTCCTTGAGGACTTTCGTTGCGACCTTCGCGGCGGTGCGGAAGGCGGCGTCCCGGTAGCCGGGCCCGTGCTTGGCGTCCAGCACTTCCCCGTTGGAATTGACCACGATATGGAAATACTTTTCCCCCATGTCCGGGTAGCTGTAGAAGAGTTCCACGGAGTTGCCTATGGCGGCCCAGCCCGTATCGTCATGAGGAACGTTTTTGCCCGCGATGATCCGTTCCGGCTCGGGCTCCATGCACTCCACGGCGATGTAGAGCGTATCGGTGTCGTAGGTCACTCTCACGCTGGTAGGCTGGATCTTCGTTCCCTTCCTGGTCATGCCGCCGGGCTGGAAATTGGAGAGGGCGTCGGCGTTTTTCCAGTCCTTTTCCTCCAGAACGCCGTCGATCATGATGGGCGCGGTCCTTTTGTAGACGGCAAGCTCCCGGAAGTTGGCCAGATAGGTCTTGCGGGCCTCTATCCAGGTGGCAAAGAAGATCTCCCTGTCCCGCTGGACGTGCTTGAGCACCCGGGGATCCTTGTCCTTTTTGGCCGCCGCGACGGCTTTGTCCAGCAGGGCAAGAAGCTTTTCCTCGCTTCCCGCCTGATCCAGACAGCGGCCCAGAGGAGCGCCCTGTCCCCAGCCGATACAGCCGGGGGTCTCCGTAAAGCACTTGGTGAGAAGCGTTCGGAATTCCTTCATGCCGCCTTCCCATGCTTTTCCGTAATAGAGAGAGTTGATCGTCTCATACTCCCCGGCAAAGTCGAAATCCTTCCGCCACATGGAAATGGAGGAGAGATAATTGATCTGCCACATGGCGTACCAGAAGAGGTTTTTCCCGTAATAGGGGGCCGTCTTCTTCAGGAATTTGAGCGTGGAAGGATAGGGGGAGTTGACGCAGAAACTCGTGCCGGTGAACCCCAGAACCGGGTACTGCCTGAAGTTTTCGAAAAGTACCTTTTCGCTGGGAAGATAGGAGAATCCCGGACTGCCTCCGCCGTCGTAGGCGCCGATCTCGTCCCGGTTGATGATGAAGGGGTGCCCGTTCTTTCTCCAGGCCTCCATGATCCGGCACAATTCCCGGTTCACGGAGCACTTTTCATCCATGATGCTGTGGCGCCAGCACTGATTGTTGTAGGAGATCATCACCATGATGCGGGGATCGATCTTCACTTTCGTGGGCGGATACCAGAAATCCTGATACGCCCAGCCCGCGATCCGGATGGAAGGATCCTTCTTCCACACCCGTTTGGCCACTTCGTTCACCATGTACCAGTAGCGGTCGGCCCGGGCGCCTTTCGTGCCCGCTTTCTTCGGATCGTCCAAAGCGGCGCACTTTTCGCACTCGCACCAGACGGTGGTGTCGTCGTTGCCCAGAATGACGGGGTGCTGGGATCCGTACTCGCCGTGGGCGTTCTTATACAGGTTTTCCGCAAGCAGATCCAGCAATCCCGGATTGGAGACGCAGGGGTTGGGGCTTGACCCGCCCTTGCTGAATTTGACCCGCTGCCCCTTGATCAGGGGGAAATACTCCGGATGCTGCGCATACAGTTCGTCCAGCCTGGGGCCCAGTCCCTTCCAGGAGCCGCCCCCCATGAGGAGCGCCATGATATGCCCGCCGTAGGCCGCTCCGGTCACGGCAAGGGCGTCCAGCTTGTCCGCTTCCTTCGTGCGTTTCCCCGTGGCCGGATCGATGAATCTTGCCCGGGTGGTCTGGGCAAGCATGTTGTTGCGCAGGAGCCACTTGAAGGCGGTCATCTCGTTGGCGACGGTCTTTCTCACCCGCAGGAAGGGCTCCTCCATGGTTTTCTGATCCGGAATGGAGATCGTCTTCTTTTCCGTATAGTATTCCCCCTCTTCCCCGGGGACCAGAAAGCGGATCCCGCCGTATTTTTTCAGGAGGTGGTAGCACCCGTACAGTGCCCCTCTGGGATTGCTCCCCACCACGAAGAGATTCTTCCCCTTCACCAGAAAGACGAAGCCGTCCTCCTTGACCTTGGTCCCGGCCAGCTCCGCTCTCCTCACGATCTCCGGATCCTCGAAGGTCCCGATGAAAAGATTGTTGTGATTGGCGGAAGCTCCGTGGGAGATTCCGATCTCCGCTCCGGTGATCTTCTTGAGATAGGCGGCCAGCTCCTCCCCGCCGTGCCGGACCGGGGGAGGGGCATTGGGGGCTATGACGATGACGCTGGAGGGTTGTCCGTCCTTTACCACATCCAGCCCGTAAGTGATCGGACAGAAGGCCGCAAAGGCGGCGGCAAGACTCAACAGAATTTTCCTTTTCATTTTTGCTCCTTCGCGTTGTTTCCTATCTTGAATTCGACTTTTCTTTTCATTTCTCCGAGGTGCCGGGGAAAGGCGCAAAAACGTTTCGCAGGCTTTTCGGGGCCGCACCTCTCCGGAATACTATAATCCTGCGGAAACTTTTTTTCAAGAAGAAAAATGTTTTATTGCCTTTTTTATGCGCCTCTTTTTCCTCCCGGGGAAGGAACGGGACAAAAATCGGGAAAAAACTTCTCCCCATTTGACAGGAAGGACTTTTCGTGGCATATTAATAAGGTTTTTTTTCAACAAAGGCCCCTTCCGTTTCCGGAAAGGGACCGCAAACAACAAACAGAGAGGAGCCACCATGAAATGGCTTAACGCCGAATCTTCGGCCATGCTGCTCTATTTCGGAGTAGTCATCGCAGTAGGGATCTATTTTTACATCAGAGGAAGAAAGAGCGGCAGCGGGGAGAAGGAATACTTCCTGGGCGGCAGGGATATGAACGCCTGGGTCTCCGCCCTTTCCGCAGGCGCTTCCGACATGAGCGCATGGGTGCTCATGGGACTTCCCGGAGCCATCTACATGGCGGGCCTTTCCAAGATCTGGATCTCCGTGGGGCTGCTTATCGGCACCGTGCTGGCCTGGATCACCATCGCCCCGAAACTGCGCAGATACTCCATTTGCGCCAAAGATTCCATCACCATTCCCCAGTTCCTGGCAAACAGGTTCCTTTCCTCCAACAAGACCATCCAGATCGTTTCCGCCGTGGTGTTCATGGTCACCTACTGCGTTTACGCGGCGGCCAGCATCGTGGCCTGCGGAGAACTCTTCAACACGGTCGTTGGCATAAAGAAGGAAACGGCCATGATCATTGCCACACTGGTCATCATCGTCTACGTCTTCCTGGGCGGCTACAAGGCGGTCTGCTGGACGGACTTCTTCCAGGGGCTCCTGATGCTGGGCGCCCTGATGGCGGCTCCCGTTTTCGCCTGCCTCATGATGCGCAGCGCCGGATTCGCCAAGCCCGCCACCACCCTTCCCAACGGATATTTTTCCGTCATGACCAGTTCCGGCTGGACGGGGTGCAAGGAAGTGCTTTCCGGACTCGGCTGGGGGCTGGGCTACTTCGGCATGCCCCACATCCTCATCCGCTACCTTTCCATCAAGTCGGAAAAAGAGGTGCGCAAATCCCAGATCATCGGCTGTCTCTGGATCCTCCTCATCCTCGTCATGGCCTCCGTGGTGGGGCTTCTGGGCAGGGGATTCGTGGGAGACAAGCTGGTCAACTCGGGCAAGGAACTCGTCTTCATCGAAATGGTCCGCGGCTCCTTCACCTGGCTGGGCGGCAAACTGGGGATCGCCGTCGCGGCTTCCTTTGCCGCCGGCATCCTGCTTTCCGCCATTCTCGCCGCCTCCATGAGCACCGCCGATTCCCAGCTGCTGGCCTCCTCTTCGGCCTTCGCTTCGGACATCTACAAGCCCATCTTCCGTAAGAACGCCACGGACAAGGAGATGCTCTGGGCGGGCAGAGTCATCGTGGTGATCATCGCCGTGATCGCCTTCCTCATCGCCAACGCACCCGACTGCAAAGGGATCATGGCGCTGGTGGAATGCGCCTGGGGTGCCTTCGGCGCCGCCTTCGGCCCGGTCATCATTCTGGCCCTCTACTGGAAGCGCCTGACCTACAAGGGCGCGGTCTGCGGGATCGTGGCCGGGTTCTTGGTGGATGCGCTGTGGTACGCCTTCCTGAGCAAGATCGGCATTTACGAGATCATCCCCGGCTTCATCGCAGGTCTCATTGCCGCCTTCCTCGTCTCCCTTCTGGACAAGGCGCCCTCCGCGGAAGTCGTGGAACTTTTCGAAAAGACCAGAACTCCCGCTGCGGAACCCGAACAGAAATAACGGTTCCCTCATCAGGCAAAAAGCGGTCCCTGCGGAAACAGGGGCCGCTTTTTTAGTATGGAGACGGGAGGATTTTCTTACGGCTCCTCCGTGTTCTCCAGCTTGTAATACCGGACCGCGTCGGGGGGACGGATGTTGGTGAGGTCTCCCCGGTAATGCCGCAGATGGGTGGGGATGTAGGGGTGCTTGAGAAGCTCCTTTTCGTTGAGCTCGATCCCCAGACCGGGGCGGTCGGGAATGACCATTTTCCCGTTGCGGAGCGTGAGAGACTCGTCGCAGATCTCCGAGCGGTAGGTCACATCGGTCATCATCATTTCCAGCATCACGAAGTTGGGGACGCAGGCGGCGATCTGCAAGGTGGCCGCGTTGGCCACGGGTCCGGAGGGATTGTGGGGGCAGAATCCGATATGCCGCGCCTCCGCCTCCGCGCCCAGCATGCGCATTTCCATGATGCCGCCCGCGTGGGAGATATCCGGCTGGATGTAGTCGGAACAGTTGAGGTCGAAATACTGCCGGTACTCATACCGGTTGTAAAGTCTTTCCCCGGCGGCAAGGGAGACGCGCACGCGCTCCTTGACCTCCCGGAGCCCTTCCTTGTCGTCCGGCGGGATGGGCTCTTCGAACCAGAAGATGTCGAACTCCTCCAGTCTTTTCCCGATCTTCACGGCCGTGGGAATGTCGAATCTTCCGTGGCCTTCGATGAGCAGCTGCACATCGCTTCCCACGGCCTCGGAAACCTTCCGCACGCATTCCATGGCCTGATCCAGCTCCTTCTTCCCGATCTGGAGCCACGCCTTCCCGAAGGGATCCCACTTGCAGCCCGGATACTTGTTCTTCCGCACCTCCAGCGCCTTTTCGGCAAATTCGTCGGGCGTCTTCGCCGGAGAGAACCAGCCGTTCACATAGACGGGGACCGCGTCCCGAACCTTCCCCCCCAGAAGCTGATACACGGGGCAGTTCAGATCTTTTCCCTTGATGTCCCACAGGGCCATTTCCACGCCGGCAAGGGCGCTCATGAGAACGGGCCCGCCCCGCCAGTAGGCATCCCGGTAGCAGTCATGGCGGAAGGCTTCGATATTGTGGGGATCCTTCCCGATGAGATAATACTCCAGATCGTGGATGGCCGCCTGAACGGTAAGTTCCTTGTACTCCAAAGTAGCCTCCCCCCAGCCGTGGATGCCCGAATCGGTCTCCACTTTCACGAAAACGAAGTTGGTGCGGAAGGCGTTGCAGATAAAAGTCTTTACGCTTGTGATCTTCATAACATCCCTTTCCTTCTTTACGGAGCGTAATACATTCCGCCGTTCACATGGAGACTTTCCCCGGTGACATAGCCGTTCTTCACGGCGTAGAGAACGGCATCGGCCACCTCTTCGGAAGTGCCGGGGCGGCCCAGGGGAACCGCGGAGCACTCCTCCCGATATTTTTCCTTGGACAATCTTTTCATCATGTTTTCCGTTTCGATCATGCCGGGGCAGACCGTGTTGGCGGTGATGCCGAAGGGGGCGCCGTTTTCCGCGAAGGCCCGGGTGATCCCGTGCATCCCCAGCTTGGAGACTCCGTAGGCGATCATGGTCATTTCCGCCGGGCGGAAGGCTCTCGCCGAGGAGATGTTCACGATCCTCCCCCACTTGCGCTCCTTGGCCTGACGGAAGAAAGCCATGGAACAGAGGAAACACCCCTTCAGGTTGACCTTCATGACCCTGTCCCACCACTCTCCTTCGCTCATTTCCTCCGTTCTCAGCCACGGATCCAGCCGGGCGTTGTTTACAAGAATGTCCACCTTTCCCAGCGTGTCGAACATCTTCTGGACCGCCTCCTCGTCGGAGACGTCGCAAAGATACACTTGTGCACTTCCGCCCCGGGAACGGATCTCTTCGGCCACGCTTTGCGCTTTTTCCCTGTTGTGGGCGCAGTTGACGACCACTTGCGCTTTTTCCGCGGCCAGAGCCAGAGCTATGGCCCTGCCGATCCCCTGGGAAGCGCCGGTAATGAGCGCAACTTTTCCTTCCAGACTTTCAGACATTTTTCTTCCTTTCTACAGATTATCCTCGATGACCCGCATCTTCGTCCACTTCCGGGAAAGATAGCGGAGGAAAAACACCGTTGCCACGATCACCACATAAAAGACGAAATACCCCCACAGGAACCATACGGAAAACCCGGAGGCGTACAGGATAAGACAGGGGATCCCCAGAATGCCCCAGGCCATGACGGTGGTGGCCCACATGGCGAACTTGGTATCCCCCGCGCCCCGCAGGGCGTTGAAGAAGAGGATGCAGAGCCCGTCGAAGATGAGAAATCCCGCCACGAATTTCAGCATGGGCGCGGTAAGGCGGATGGTTTCCGCCTGAGAAGGATCCGCTTCGTTCACGAAGGGCGCCACCACGAACACGGGGAAGAAGAAAAAGAGCAGGGCCATGGCCCCCGTATAGCAGATGGAAAGGATCATGGCGCTTTTCACCGCTTTTTCCGCAAGGGGGATGTTTCTGGCGCCGATGGCCTGCCCCACCATGATGGCCACCGTCTGCCCGATGCCGGCTATGGGGGTGAAGGAAAGGGAATTGACTCCGAAGGCGATGCTGACGGCCCCCTGGATATCCTTGCTGTACCGGCACAGGATGACGGCGAAAAGGTTGAAGGAGGCAAGATCCAGAAAAAGCTGGATCCCCGCGGGCAGTCCGAAACGGATCATCCGTTTCAGAAGCTCCCAGTCGAAGAAGCTGCCCGCGGTGTTGAAGTGCCTTCTGGCGCCGGGAGTGAAAAAGCCGCCTATATAGAACAGGAGCCCGCCGAAGGAGGCAAGGATGCTCCCCCATGCCGCTCCGGCAATCCCCATTTCCGGGAAGCCGAACTCCCCGAAGATGAGCAGATAGTTGAAGGGGATGTTGATGACCATGGATCCCAGGGAGACCCCCATGACCAGAAGCGTTTTGCCCCGTCCGCTCCAGAAGCAGGAAAGGGCGATCTGCATCAAATGGAATACGCAGCCCGCGCACAGGACCTTGAAGTAGATGATCTCCTGTTCCATGACGCCTGCTTCGTGGCCGAAAAGCCGGAAAAGGGGACGCGCCCAGAGGATCCCGGAAGCCATGAAGGCCCCTCCCAGCAGGGAGAGAAAGATCCCCTGCCACACGCAGGTGCCGATGCGTTTGAATTGCTTTGCCCCCGCGTACTGGGCAACGAACGTTCCCGTGTAGCCGATAAGGCCCACGAACACGCAGGAGATGGTGAAATTGGTCAGTCCGCTGGCGAAAGAGGCCCCCAGCGCTTCGTGGGAATAGTGGGAGAGCATGGCCCGGTCCACATACAGATTCACCGCCTGACTGGAGGAGGCGAAGATCAGGGGGAGCGCGATGCGGAAAACGTCCAGAAAGCCTCCGGAATTTGCCGTATATTCGTTTCCCGCCGTTTTCATGATTTCCTTTCGCAAAGACGCCTCTTCCGGCGCCTTCACCGTTTCGCGGCCCTGCGCATATCCATGTCGTCCTGCTTCTTCCGCAGGGTCTCCCGCTTGTCCCCGAAGGTCTTGCCCTTGGCCACGCCCAGCTGGATCTTGATCTTCCCCCGGACAAGGTACATTTTCAGCGGGATGAGGGCGTAACCTTTTTCCTTCACCTGCTGGGAGAGCCTCAGGATCTCCCTTTTGTGCAGAAGCAGTCTCCTCTGCCGCATGGGGGTATGGTTGAACCGGTTTCCGTGGGAATAGGGGGAGATGTTGACGTTGTAGACGAAAATCTCCCCCTTGTCGATGCGGGCAAAGGAATCCTGAAGGGAGACCGAGTGCATCCGGCAGCTTTTCACCTCCGTGCCGTGAAGGGCGATCCCCGCTTCCATGGAGGAAAGGATCTCGTAGTCGTGATACGCCTTCCTGTTGCCGGCGATCACGCTCCCGGAATCCTTCTCCTTCTCGTTTTTTCCTTTGTCCGCCACCTTATTTTCCTCCCGCTGCGGAAGAACGGCTCCTGAGTTTGAATGCGAACGCCGCCTTCTTGGGCATATTGCCTTCGGAAAGGGAGTCGGTGAAGTACTTGAGAAGGTCCTTCTGCTGTTTGGTGAGGTTTGCAGGCACTTCCACAAGGATCCGGACAAGCAGATCCCCCTTGGTCCCGCCCTTGAGCGCCGGGACCCCTTTGCCCCGCAGACGCAGGGTCGTGCCGTTCTGGACTCCGGCGGGGATCTTCATTTTCGTGATCCCTTCCAGAGTGGGGACTTCCACGATGCCCCCGTTCACCGCGCTGGCGAGATCCACGGGCACTTCACAGATAAGATCGTTTTCCTCCCGCCGGAAAAGGTCGTCGGGCCGCACGCTGATGACCACATAAAGGTCTCCCGGCGCGCCTCCCATGGTTCCCGCTTCCCCCTCCCGGGCAATGCGCAGACGGGAACCGGTGTTCACCCCCTGCGGGATGTGCACGCGGATCTCTTTGGTGACTTTGACTCTCCCTGTGGAGGAGCATGCGGGACATCCTCTTCCGGCGCACTGGGAACAGATGTCGAATTTGGAGAGACGGATCTTCTTGTCCGTGCCCCGGACCGCCTCGTCGAAAGAGATCTCGATGTTGGCGGATAGATCGCTCCCCTTGGTCCCTCCGGCCCGCCGGGAACGGCCTCTGCCGCCGCCGAAAAGCTGTTCGAAAATGTCGCTCTGACCTTCTTCTCCCCCCATATTGCCGCCCATGCCGCCGAAGACCTGACTGAAAATATCCCTGGGGTCGCTGAAATTGCCGCTCCACTGGTACCTTGCGCCGCCCCCTCCGAAAGGATTGCCGTTTCCGAAGGGATTGCCGGCCTGCCTCGCGCCGCCTCCGGTGAAGAATTCGGGGCCGAACTGGTCTTACTGGGCCCGTTTCTTCTCGTCGCTGAGAACTTCGTAGGCCTGGGAAAGTTCCTTGAACTTCTTTTCGGCCTCCTTGTTCCCCGGATTGCGGTCGGGGTGATATTTGATCGCCAGCTTCCGGTAGGCTTTCTTGATCTCGTCGGCAGTCGCGGTACGGGCAACTCCGAGAATGGAATAAAAATCTGCTGCCATGCTGATGGTTTTCCTTTACTTTGTGTCTGCAACGAAAAAAGGGTCAGTCCTTTTTGTCTTTTGCGGCGGACTCTTCTTCTTTGCCCGCATCCTCTTCCTTCTTCGCGGGGCCGGAACTCACCACCACGCTTGCCGCCTTGAGAAGATGGTCGTTCATCTTGTACCCCGCGCACCACTGGCGGATGACTTTGCCTTCCGGGACGGTGTCGGAGGCTTCCTGCGCCACGGCTTCATGACAGGTGGCATCGAAATCCTTCCCCACGGCGTCGATCTTCACGATCCCCAGATTTTCGAAGGCTTTGGCGAATTCGTTCCCGATCATCTGCATGCCCGTGTTCAGGGCCTGGATGTTGTCGCTTTTGGCGCAGGCGTCCACGGCCATCTGGAAGTGGTCGAAGACCTGAAAGAAGGGGTAGAGGGTATCGGCAACGACGCTGTAGCGCATGGTTTCCAGATCCTTTGCCGCCCTTTTGCGCTGGTTTTCCATCTCCGCAATGAGCCGGATCCGTTTTTCCTCCAGTTCCACCACCGTCTTTTCCAGACGCGCTATTCTTTCCTCGGGAGAAAGTTTTTCCTCCTTTGGCGCTTTTTCTTCTTTCTTTTCTTCCGCTTTCGGCTCCGCTTCGGCCTCGGCCGCCTTGGTTTCCGCGGCATTGCCGGAGGTTTTCTCCTTTGCTTCGTCCTTCCGGTGTTCCGTATTCTTCTTTTCCTCGCTTCTTGCGTTCTTATCCTTATTGGCTGCGCTCATAAAAACCCCTTTCCGTATTTTCGATTTCCTTTCGATTATAAGATACTTCAAAAAGGGGATTTTTCAACCTTTCCGGCTGAAAAAATCCCCTGAAGAACCTTACTTTTTCCCGGAGGACTCCTCCACGCTTTCGGGAATCAGCGCGGGAGTGAAAAGCAGTCCTTTCTTCCCCAGAGAGATGGTGAGAAGCATATTTTCTCCCAGTTCCCCGCTGACGATGAGCCGGGAGACGGGGGTTTCCACCTCGTTGACCAGCACCCGCTTCAGAGGTCTGGCTCCGTATTCCGGATCGTACCCCTTTTCCGCAAGGAACTTTTTCGCCTTTTCCTCCGTTTCCAGTTTGATCCCCTGATCGGCAAGGCGTTTGGCAAGGTCCTTGAGCTGGATCTCCAGGATCTTCATGATCTCCTTTTCTCCCAGCGGATGGAAGATCTCTATCCCGTCCACCCGGTTGAGGAATTCCGGCCGGAAGAACTCCCGGAGACGCTTCATGATGTTTTCCTGAAGCGTCTTGCCGTCGGTTTTCGCCCGGATCTCCTCCAGAAGCGCGTCGCTTCCCAGATTGGAGGTCATGATGATGATGGTGTTCTTGAAGTTCACCGTTCTGCCGTGGGAATCCGTAAGCATCCCGTCGTCCAGAATCTGCAGGAAGATGTTGAAGACATCCGGATGGGCCTTTTCGATTTCATCGAAGAGGATGACGCTGTAGGGCCTGCGCCGCACCGCCTCCGTGAGGAAGCCGCCTTCGTCGAATCCCACATATCCCGGAGGGGCGCCTACCAGACGGGAGACCGAATGTTTCTCCATGTATTCGCTCATATCCACCCGGATCATGGCGTTTTCATCGTCGAAAAGCTCCTCGGCCAGCGCCTTGGCAAGCTCCGTCTTTCCCACGCCCGTGGGCCCCAGGAAGATGAAGGAGGCCGCCGGTCTTCTGGGATTCTTCAATCCCGCCCGGGAGCGGAGGACCGCATCGGCAACGGCGGAAACGGCCTCATCCTGTCCGATGACCCGTTCATGGATCCTTTCGGCAAGGTGGATGAGTTTATCCCGTTCACTGCGGACCAGTTTGCTTACGGGGATCCTCGTCCAGCTGCTCACCACTTCCGCAATGTCCTCTTCGTCCACATACTCCTTCAGGAGGCGGTTCGCGCCTTTGCCGTCCGCGCTCTTCATCTTTTCCTCGGCCTCGGCGATCTTCTTTTCGATGCCGGGGATGGTCCCGTGCCGGAGCTGGGCCGCCCGGTCGTAGTCATAGGCGCGTTCCGCCTTGTCCAGTTCCGCTTTCGCCGCCTCCAGACTGGAGCGGAGAAGCTGCAGATCGCCAATGGCGTCCTTTTCGTTCTGCCACGCCGCCCGCAGAGAAGCGGATTTTTCCCGGCTTTCGGCCAGTTCCGCTTCCAGAACTTTCCTTCTCTCCTGACTTGCGGCGTCCTTTTCCTTCCGCAATGCGGCAAGTTCGATCTCCAGACGCAGTTCCTTGCGCTGGATCTCGTCGATCTCCTCCGGACAGGAGTCGATCTCCGTGCGCAGTTTGGCGGAGGCTTCGTCCACCAGATCGATGGCCTTGTCCGGCAGGAACCGGTCGGAAATATACTTGTCGGAAAGCACGGCTGCCGCCACAAGGGCGCCGTCCCGGATCTTGATGCCGTGATGCAGCTCGTAACGCTCCTTGAGTCCCCGCAGGATGCTGATGGTATCCTCCACGGAGGGTTCTTCCGCCAGAACCGACTGGAAACGCCGCTCCAGGGCCGCATCCTTTTCGATGTACTTGCGGTACTCGTCCAGCGTGGTGGCGCCTATGCAGTGCAGTTCCCCTCTGGCCAGAAGCGGCTTGAGAAGATTGCCCGCATCCATGGCGCCTTCCGTGGCTCCGGCTCCCACCACGGTATGGAGTTCATCGATGAAGAGAATGATGTTCCCTTCGGAGCTGGTCACCTCCTTGAGGACCGCTTTCAGCCGCTCTTCGAATTCTCCCCGGTACTTGGCTCCGGCAATGAGGGCGCCCATATCCAGCGCGATGATCTTCTTGTTCTTCAGATTTTCCGGCACGTCCCCCCGCACGATACGGGTGGCAAGTCCTTCCACGATGGCGGTTTTCCCCACGCCGGGCTCCCCGATGAGCACGGGATTGTTCTTCGTGCGGCGGGAAAGGATCTGGATGGTGCGCCGGATCTCCTCGTCCCTGCCGATGACGGGATCCAGCTTGTTCTGGGAGGCCGCCTCGGTAAGGTCTCTGCCGTACTTCTGGAGAGCTTCGAAACTTTCCTCCGGATTTTCGCTGGTCACTCTCTGGTTGCCCCGGACCTCTTTCAGCGCCAGGAGGATCTTTTCCTCGTTGATGCCGAATTCGGCAAGAAGCGCGGCGCACTCCCTGTCCTCGGTGACGACGGCAAGGAAGAGGTGTTCCACGCTGATGTATTCGTCGGACATCTCCTCGGCCCTTCTGCCCGCCGCCGCCAGCGCACGGCTGAACTCTGCCCCCGTATAGGGGCCCTGGGCTCCGGGACCGGAGACGGAGGGGATTTTCCGCAGAAGAAGATCCGTCTTCTCCTCCACGGCGGAAAGATCAGCTTTCATGCGTTTCAGAAGGGAGGGGATAAGCCCGCCTTCCTGATGGATGAGGGAATAGAGAAGATGGACGCAGGTGATCTGCTGATGACCGTATTCCGCGGCGCAGGAACGGGCATTGAGCAGAGCTTCACGGGATTTTTCGGTGAGTTTTTCCATGTTCATAAGCCTTCTCCTTTCTTTTTTGTTTTTGGCTTTTCAATGCTTCTATAGCAAAAAATATGCCAACTTCCCCCGGCGGCGGGATCCCCCCGGAAACCGGAGGGAAAGCGGAATGAAATGGGACAAATTGTCACACCTCCCCAGCCCGAAGTGACACGGTTTTCGTCCGGAAACGGACCGGAAAGCTTCGGGGGAAGGCGCTTTTCCCGCCGATATGTGTACAATATATATTCCATAAACATAATCAACAAGATTTCTCAAGCATAAAATAAATCAAAATAAACATATCAAAATGATTTGACTTATTCCCTTTGGGGGTATATATTGATTTCCCGGACCGGGAACGTCCCCTCCCGGAGAACGGGAAAAGAGGAGGATCATGAGTTTCACCACACACATCGACATCATTGCAAGGCTCCGGGACAGGGAGAACCGGGCATGGGAGGACTTTTTCGACTCCTACGCCCAACTGATCCGGCTCCACGGACGGGATTGCGGAGTGAAGGAGGAAAATCTGGACGACCTCGTTCAGGACGTGATGCTGGCCGTCACCAGAAAAAGCGCCACATTCCAGTACGATCCCGGCAAGGGGAGGTTCCGGGACTATCTCAAGAAGATCATCCGCGCCAAGGCGGCGGACATCCTGCGGGGACACTACCGGAGGGAGGCGCCCCTTCTCCACGTTGCCGACACGGCCAAACTCGATCTCATCCCGGATGAAGCTCTGCCCCCGGATCAGGCTCTGGACAGGGATTTCGCCGGGGAGTGGAAAAACCTTTTCGTAAAGGACTGCATGCGGCTCCTCCGGGAGAAGGTGAATCTCAAGCACTATCAGATCTTCTTTCTTCTGGAGGTCCGCAAACTTCCCGCTTCGCAGGTGGCCGCCTTTTCCGGGCTCTCCCTGGTGACGGTCTACTGCATACGCTCGAGAATGGAACGGGCCCTTGCGGGGATCGCCGGGAATCTGGCCGCAAACGTCCCGGAGGGAGAGATCTACCGCAGGGCGGGAAAATAAGGACGCCTCAAAAAACTTCCGCAAAACGTCCCGGAACGATTGAAAAAAATTTTTCCCGTGGTAATGTAATGGGGAACACCGTTTTGCAAACACGCAAGGAAAGAGGCTTTCAAATGAGATACACCAGCACCCGTTCGGCGCAGGTCCTGACCTCCGCCGAAGCCATCAGCCGGGGAATCGCCGCCGACGGCGGACTTTTCGTTCCGGAAAACTTTCCCGCCGTTTCTCCGGTCCTGGCGGAAGAACTCGTTTCTCTCCCCTACGCGGGTCGTGCGGAAAAGATTCTGGAAAAGTACCTGACCGACTTCTCCGCCGAAGAGATCCGTTCCTGCGTGAAAAACGCCTACACGGGGACCTTCGAAAACGAGGAGCCCGCCCCTCTCCGGAAAGTCTCGGACAAAATGTACCTTCTGGAACTCTGGCACGGGCCCACCTGCGCCTTCAAGGATCTGGCGCTGCAGATCCTCCCCCATCTGCTGACCGCTTCCGTCTCCAAGACCTCCCCCGGCAAGACCATCGTCATTCTGGTGGCCACTTCCGGAGATACGGGCAAAGCCGCACTGGAAGGGTTCGCGGATGTGAAAGACACCCGGATCGTCGTCTTCTTTCCCCGGGACGGCGTCAGCGACATGCAGAAACTCCAGATGGTCACCCAGACCGGGAAAAACGTCGCCGTCTGCGGCATAGAAGGCAATTTCGACGACGCCCAGACCGGAGTGAAGGCGATCTTCGCCGACAGGGCCATGAGAAAGTTCCTTGCGGAAAAGAACATGGATTTCTCCTCGGCGAACTCCATCAACTTCGGGCGGCTGGTCCCCCAGATCGTCTATTACGTTTCGGCGTGGTGCGATCTTCTGAAGAGAGGGGAACTCCGGAAAGGGGAGACCTTCAACGTGTGCGTTCCCACCGGGAACTTCGGCAACATCCTTGCCGCCTGGTACGCGAGACGCATGGGAGTGCCTGTGGGCAAGTTCCTCTGCGCCTCCAACGCCAACAAGGTGCTCACCGACTTCATCCGCACGGGCGTCTACGACAAGAACCGGGAGTTCTATACCACGACAAGCCCCTCCATGGATATTCTCGTCTCCTCCAATCTGGAACGGCTGCTCTACCACCTTCATGACGGGGACTTTAACATGATCGCCTCCCTGATGGATCAGCTGAAAAAGGAGGGGAAATTTGTTGTTTCTCCCCGGGTGCTTGCCGCCCTCCAGCAGGATTTCTACGGGGGATTCGCCACCGACGAAGAAGCGAAGAAGGCCATCGGAAGGACCTTCCGGGAGAAAAAGTACCTTTGCGACACCCACACGGCCGTGGCCGTGGACGTGTACGAAAAATATGTCCGGGAGACCGGAGACGACCGTCCCTGCGTCATTGCCTCCACGGCTTCTCCCTTCAAGTTCGCTCCCGCGGTGCTTTCCGCCATCGACGACTGTCCCCTTCCGGAGGACGGCTTTGCGGCGGCGGAAAGGCTCTCTTCCCTTTCCGGCATGAAGATCCCCTCTCCTCTGGAAACGCTCCGGACGAAAAAAGTGCTTCACAAAGACTCCGTGCGCAAGGAGGAGATGGCCGATTTCATCCGCAGGACTCTTGCCTGAAAATCTCTTCGCGGGAAAGGAAACATGAACGGTAAAATTTCCGCACTTTTCTCTCTCCTTCTCCTTCTTTGCGTATTTCCCGGCCTCTTTGCGGAAGGAAACCTCCTTCTGTGGGAGGCCCGTCACCCGGAAAGGGAGGGGAAACTCTTCCTTGCGGGCAGCATCCATCTGGGCAGGAAAGAACTGTTCCCGCTGGACAAGGCCTACGACAGCGCCCTTGCTCAGTCTCAGGAGCTCGTTTTCGAGACCTTCGAGGAGGACGTCCGCGCTTCGGAAGAAAAAATCACCGAATTCATCCGCAGAAAGGCCCTCTACCCTTCCGGCAAAAGCCTCAGGGACGTGATGAACGAATCTGAACTCACCCTTCTGGAATCCTTCTACAGGGCCAGAAGCGGGGTAAATTTCCGGCGGGAGGAGCTTTTTTCCCGGAGACCCTGGATCCTGGTGCTGGAACTGACCATTCTGGCGGCGGCGGAAAGCGGACTCAAGCTGGAGTACGGGTTCGAAACGGTCTTCCGGAAATACCGGAACGGCCGCCCCGCACGGGGCTTGGAGCAGACCTACACCCAGCTTTCCATGCTGGAAGGGACCGATGAAAAACAGCTGTGCGCCGTCATTCTCGACGGCATCCGGGACTATGCGGGAGAAAAGAAGGCGCTGGAGGAGATCCTGGAGGCCTTCCGCACCGGAGAAACCGCTCCCCTTGCCGCTCAGGCGGAAAAAATGGAGAAAAAATACCCTCTCTTCCACAAACGTGTTCTGCTCCTCCGCAACCGGAATATGGCGGAATCGCTTGCGGAGTACGCAAAGGAAAAGAAGACCTTTTTCGTGCTTATCGGCGCCGCCCATTTCGCGGGAAAGGGGAACATTCTCCGTCTTCTGGAGGAAAAAGGCTTTCTCGTGAAACAGCTGGAGCGCACCGGAGAAAGGGGCGCCATCGCGGCGGAGACGGCCAATGAGTGAGGCTCCCTTCCTTCTTTCCATCTGCATTCCCACCTTTCAGAGGCCGAAACTTCTGGAAGAGACCCTTGAAAGCATCGTAAAGGATCCTGCCTTCGAAAAAGACGATGTGGCGGAGATCGTCGTTTCCGACAATTTTTCCTGCGATGAAACAAGCGAAGTCTGCCGCAAATTCGTTTCGCGCTTTCCGGGAAAGGTCAGACAAGTTTCTCTCCCCTTCCATCAGGACGGCCACGTCAATTTTCAGAACGCTCTGGAATGTTCCCGCGGGCTTTTCCGGAAACTGCACAACGACAACTGTCCTTTCCTGCCCGGGGCTCTCTCCTTCATGGCGGAGTTTGCCAAGCGGAACATGGATAAGGAACTTCTTTTCTTCCCCAACCATCCGCCGGAAGGAGAGAAGGAGTTTCCGGAAGAGATTCAGATCGAAGACATTTCCTCCCTTGTCTCCTTTCTCTCCTTTTCCATCACCTGGATAGGCGCTTCCTGCATCCGGAAAGATGCCTATGAGCGTCTGGAGGAGCCTTTCCGGTATGCGCACCTCTATTTTCCCCACGTGGATTACGTCCTGCGCACCATGGACCGGGGCGGGAAGGGCGCGGGGACCGGGAAAAAACTCTTTTCCCCCGCCCCTCTCATCCCCAACAAGTACACCCACAACCATGCGGAGGTCTTTGCCCGGAACTATCTGGGGATCCTCAAGGAATACGCGGACAAGGGGAGCCTTTCCCGGAAGGTCTTCGAAAAGGAAAAACGGCGCATCCTGTTCCGCCACGTCATCCCCTACTATTTCGACTTCTTCCGCCAGTACAACGCCACTCCCCAGACGAGGTATTTTTACTACACGCGGATGTACCGGAAAAACCTCTACTACTATTTTTCCTTCCTGTACATCGCCTTCTTTTTCGTTGCGGTGCGCGTGCTCCGGCTGAACAAGCTCAAAAATTGTCTTCTTTCCCCGTTCCGGAAGAAGTGATCACTTTTCGAAGGAACGCAGAAGGGCGATCTCGTCGGCCCAGAGCGTTTCGTCGACGGTCTCCAGAACCAGCGGGATGCCGTCGAAACGGGGATCCTTCATGATCCTGCGGAAGACCTCCAGACCCAGCTCCCCTTTTCCCAGAGAGTTGTGCCTGTCCAGATGTTTCCCCAGGGTGCTTTTGGAATCGTTGAGATGAACGCCCTTGAGGAACCCGAAACCGATGACCTTTTCGAACTCTTCCAGCGTTTTTCCGTACCCTTCCTCCGACTTGATGTCGTATCCGGCGGCAAAGGTGTGGCAGGTATCCAGACACACTCCCACGCGGCTTTTGTCCTTTACCCCCTCCATGATGGAGGCGATCTGTTGGAAAGTGTACCCCAGATTGCTGCCCTGTCCGGCGGTGTTTTCGATGACCGCCGTCACCTTTTCCGTTTCGGCAAGCGCGGCGTTGATGCATTCGGCGATGAGGGCAAGGCACTCCTTTTCCCCGATTTGGCCCAAATGGCTTCCGGGATGGAAATTGAGCCGGTCCAGCCCCAGAAGCATGCACCGTTTCATTTCGTCGGTGAAGGCTTCCAGAGACTGCTTCCTTTTTTCGGCGTCGGGATTGCCCAGATTGATGAGGTAGCCGTCGTGCGGCAGGATCTGAGAGGGGGAAAAGCCCAGCTCCAGACAGTTCTTCCTGAAGGCGGCGATCGAACGTTCCGCAAGGGGCGGACTTTTCCACTGCCTCTGGTTTTTGGTGAACATGGCAAAAGCGTTTGCCCCGATGGCCCGGGCGTTGAGGGGAGCGTTTTCCACTCCGCCGGATATGGAAACATGGGCGCCCACGAATTTCATTGTATCCCTCCTGAAGTTTGTTTTTTCAGGAAAACTACCGCAGAAAACGGAAAAATCAACCCGGAAAGCGTCAAAAGAGGGAAAAAACGAAAAAAAAACGACTTTTGCACCGAAAAAAAACGGAAACAAGTTGACAGAAGGAGTAAAGTGTGGCAAATTATTATATTGAGAGAGAAAAAGGATCAGGGGAAGTGTCCCCTCCATCAGGAAATCGGAGAAATCATGAAATTCATTGGAAAAAACATCGCCATCGGCGGCGTTCCCGTACGGGAAATCGCGGAAAAATTCGGAACGCCCACCTACGTTTACGATGAGGAAAAGATCCGGAAAAACTTCCGGAAAGTGAATGCCGCCTTCAAGAAATACTACCCCGATTTCAAGATGTTCTATGCGGTGAAGTCCTGCAACAATCCCGCCATCGTCAACATCCTGCGTCAGGAAGGCGCGGGCGTGGACGCCGCCAGCGTCAACGAGATCCGCCTTGCCAAGCTGGTGGGGCTGGACGGGGAAAACGTGATGTTCAGCGGCAACTACCTTTCCGATGACGACATCCGGCAGGGGCTGGAAAGCGGCGTCATCTTCAATCTGGACGATATTTCCATTCTTCCCCGGATGCTGAAATACGGCAAGCCGGAGGTCCTCTCCTTCCGGGTCAACCCCGGCTACGGCAAAAGCAACGTGGGCGAATATGTGACCAACGCCGGACCCAACGCCAAGTTCGGGATCCATCCCGACAAGGTCATGGAGGCCTACCGCCTCGCCAAGGCCGCGGGCATACGGCGCTTCGGCGCCCATATGATGACCGGTTCCTGCATCACGGATCCGGAATACTTTCCCTTCGTCACCGGGCTTCTCATGGACATCATCGGCAAGGTCTCCAAAGAGCTGAAGATCGACTTCGAATTCATCGATCTGGGCGGCGGACTGGGGATCCCCTACCGCCCCGACGAGGAGGCGCTGGACCTGGAAAAGGCGGCGGAACTCACCTCGGCCATGTTCGTAAAAAAGTGCGAAGAGTACGGCATGAAGCGCCCCCAGCTGAAGCTGGAGCCCGCCCGGTATTTCGTGGGCAACGCCGGCTGGATCGTGGGAAGAGTCCACGCCATCAAGGAGTCCTACAAGAAGATCGTGGGTACGGACGTGGGGATGAACACCCTTGCCCGCCCCGCCATGTACGGTTCCTACCACCACATCTATGTGGACGGCAAGGAGGACGACAAGCGCGCCGTTCTCGGACTCTGCGGCCAGCTCTGCGAAAATACCGACTTCTGGGTGAAGGAGAGAGAACTTCCCGAAACCATCGCGGAAGGGGACCTGATCGTGGTGGAAAATGCCGGAGCCTACGGCTTCGGCATGAGCTACCAGTACAACGGGCGGCTGCGTCCCGCCGAAGTCCTGATCCATGACGGAACCCCCGTTCTCATCCGGGAAAGGGAGGAGTTCGACGATATGATCCGGCACACCTTCGTGCCCGAATATCTGAAAAAATGATCCGGAGCGCGTTTTCATAGAATCGAGACAAAAACAAATCAAAACAGGAGAAGGCCATGTTCTTTCAATTTCAGAAACTTGCGCGGTTTTTTTCATGTGATATCGGCATAGATCTGGGGACCGCCAACTTCCTCGTCTATATGAAGGACCGGGGGATCGTGATCTCCGAGCCTTCCGTGGTGGCGCTGGATATCAAGACCAACAACATCATCGCCGTGGGTACGGAAGCCAAACGGATGCTCAGCCGCGTGCCCAAGCACATCGCCGCCATCCGCCCCATGAAATACGGCGTCATCGCCGACTTCAAGGTGACGGAAGACATGCTGCGGTACTTCATCCGCAAAGCCAAGGCCCTCGTGCCCACCAGAAAGAGACTCTACAAGCCCAGAGTGCTCATTGCCGTGCCTTCCGGGATCACGGAAGTGGAACGCAGAGCCGTGAAGGACAGCGCGGAACGGGCCGGTGCCAGCGATATTTTCCTCGTGGAAGAGCCCATGGCCGCCGCCATCGGAGTAGGGCTTCCCGTTTCCGAACCCTGCGGAAGCATGATCGTGGATATCGGAGGAGGAACTACGGAAGTGGCCATCATCTCTCTGGCGGGAATCGTGGATTCCAAGAGCGTGCGTATCGGCGGAGACGAAATGGATCAGGCCATCATCCAGCACATGAAGAGGGTCTACAACCTCATCATCGGAGAGCCCACCGCGGAAGCCATCAAGATCCAGATCGGCAGCGCCTATCCCGTCACGGAAGAAGAGACCTTCATGGAGGTCAAGGGGCGGGACGCCTTCACCTCCCTGCCCAAAGCCATCAAAGTCTCCTCCAAGGAGATCCGCATAGCGCTGCACGAGCCGGTGAACAGCATCGTGGGCGCCATTCACAGCACGCTGGAACGGTGCCCGCCGGAACTGGCCGGAGACATCATGGATCACGGCATCATCCTTGCCGGAGGCGGCGCCATGCTCAAAGGGCTGGATCGCCGGATCCAGGAGGATCTGCAGATCTGCGCCCATGTGGCGGAAGAGCCCCTCAAGGCCGTGGCCAACGGTACGGGGATCCTCCTGCAGGAAATGGATACCATGCTCCACGACTGAGCATTTTCCGAAACATTCGGAGGTGGCGGAGTTTTTCCGCCGTCTTTTTTTGTGCGGACGCGCAGAATGCGTTCAGATCATCTGGTGAGATCCGCGAAAACTGCCCCGATGAATCTGCACGCGCTTTCCGGCTCCATGGAGATCATCACGCCCAGATGGCCGCCGCTGAAATTGATGTGGTCGAAGAGGATGGCCGTCTCGTCGATGAAGGTGGGGAAGCTTCTCTTCATGCCGATGGGGGAACAGCCGCCGTGGACGTACCCGGTGAGGGGAAAAAGCTCCTTCTGGGGGATCATGTCCAGATTCTTCACTTTTGCCGCGGCGGCGGCCTTCTTCAAGTCCAGCACGGAGGGCGCGGGAATGACGAAAACGAAATACTCCTTTTTGGGCGTTTCCGTGACAAGGGTCTTGAAGGTCTGGTCCGGGGCTTCCCCGGTCTTTTCCGCTATGCTCATGGCATCCACTCTTCCGTCGGCAACGGAATACTCCAGAACCTTGAAGGGGAGTTTTGCGGCGGTAAGAAGCCGTACGGCATTGGTTTTGATCATGGAGCGCTCCTTTCTTCCCGCGGGAGGAAAACTTCCCGCCATGGCCGGAAGGAGAGCGCGCCGTCCGCGGAAAAAAGTCCCACAAGTCCCCGTTGGCTTTCCCATGCGGGGAGAATGCAGATGCGCCGGGAACCGTCCTTGGAACACAGGACGTGTCCGTCATGGAAGTGCCCGGAAATGAGCGTGCCGCCCTCCTTCCGGAAAAGGGAGGAGGCCCTTTTTTCCAGGAAGGACCGGGGCAAGGCGCTCTTGTTTTCCAGATTGGTCCCCTTCAGGGCAGTGCGCACCTTTTCCGCCAGAGCTTTCCCGCCGAATCCGGCAAAAAGATAAAGAAGCAGCGCCGTGACGGGATTGCGGAGAAGCACGCGCAGCGAACGGTATTTCCAGTCGGAAAGATTGACCAGATCTCCATGAAGGAAGACCGCATCGTTTTCCCGGATCCGGTTCGCCGTGCAGAAGGTGAAACTGTTCCGGTGCAGGAAGGAGACGAAGAATTCATGGTTCCCCTCGATGAAAAGAACGGGAAACTCGTTCTTGTGGCTCTTGCACCAGTCCAGAAAGCGTCTGTGGGATTCCTTTTCATAGCCGGGCAAGGCGATCCAGAGCTCGAAAATATCCCCCAGAAAGACGAGAGAGGGCCGTTTTTCCTTCTCCAGAGAGGAGGCAAAACCGGCAAGGGAATCCAGCATGGAGAAAAACTCCTCCGTCCCGGCGGGCTCGTCGGGAAGGTGGCTGTCCGCCACAAGAATGTACCGGATCGGTGTTTCCGCCATACGCCTGAAGATTATGCAAGAACCTGTTCGATCTTTTCCACGGCCGCGGCAAAGGCCTTGCCCACGGGCGTGTCGGCACGGTGATAGGCGAAGGGCTTCCCTTCGTCCCCGCCCCGGCAGACTTCCGGATCGATGGGCAGTTTGCCCAGAAAGGCGATCCCGTAGGAGGCGGCAAGTTTTTCCCCGCCGCCGGAAGAGAAGATCTCGGTGATCTCTCCGCATTTGGGGCAGACGAAAGAGCTCATGTTCTCGATGAGCCCGGTAACGGGGAACTGCATCTGCCTGCAGAAATTCACGCTTTTGCTCACGTCCGAGGAGGCGATCTTCTGGGGGGTGGTGACGATGACGGCGCTTCCGGAATCCTTCACCATCTGGCAGATGGTAAGGGGTTCATCCCCCGTGCCGGGAGGACAGTCGATGACCATGTAATCCAGTTCCCCCCACTCCACTTCCGTGAAAAGCTGCTGAAGGACGCCGATCTTCATGGGACCCCGCCAGACCACCGGATCGTCCGCATGTTCCAGAAGGAACCCTATGGACATGACCTTGATCCCCGCCGCTTCCGGAGGAAGGATCCTGCCCGAGCCGGAGGCCTCCAGCTGGAGATTTTCCAGGTGAAGCATCCCGGGAATGCTGGGGCCGTGCACATCCGCATCCAGAAGCCCCACCCTGTACCCGGAAAGCGCCAGAGCGCAGGCGAGATTCGCCGCAACCGTGCTCTTCCCCACGCCCCCCTTGCCGGACATGACCACGATCTTGTGCCGGATCCTGCCCAGACACGCCTCCAGGGCGCAGTTCTCTTTTCCCTTGGAAGCACAACTTTCACAGTTGCCGGAACACTTTTTTTCTTCGCTCATTTCCCGATTCCTTTCCGTGTTTTGCCTTTGTGACCGGATTAATATACCCCCGCCCCGGCAAATTGCAACCGGAGGAGAGGTCTCTTTCCGCCGAAAAGGAGAGAATGGAAAGAAAAGGGCTCTTTTCCCCGGCTCCTTTCCGGATCATCCCCCTTCCGAAAGGAAAGGCCTTGAAAAAGGCCCGGAGAGGCTGTATAATAAGAGAAAAGGTCTGCAACTGATTTTCGAATCCCCCGGGAGGAAATCTCAATACGGAGCATACATGGGAAACAGTTTTCTTTATCACTTCAAACGGCTTTTCAGCCCGGCGCTGAAAGACAGGATCAAACTCCTTTTCCTCATCCTGAAATATGACTGGAGAATCGTTCCCGCGGAATTTCCTCGAAACTCTCCTTTTGCCGGCATATCGGAAGAGGAAGCAAAGGAAAAGTTTCCCGGACTGGATCCCGACTCTCTGGAGGTCTGCCGCCTCTATTTGAGAAGGAACAATCTTCCCCAGGATCAATACATGCTCCAGCTGTGCAACAGGGATGTATACTGTCCGGTCGGCGCAAGGCATCTGGAAAAACCCATCTCCAGAGAGGTAATGAAAGTCACGAGGGAAAAGCACTTTCCCCCGTCCTACGGAGACGTTTCCACGCTCTATTTCCATAACGGGCTCAAGCTCCTCTCCCCAAGCGTGCTGGAATACATCAAAAATACCGTGTTCATCGACGGCGGGGCCTACTGCGGGGATTCCTCCATCATGTTTATGCAGTACTCTCCGAAAAAAGTTCTCTCCTTCGAGCCTTCGCCCGCCAACAGGGAGCTCTATGAAAAAATGATGAAGATCAACAAAGTCCCGGAAGAAAAGTTTCTCCTTTTGCCTCTGGGCCTTTCTTCGGGCAAGGAGACCCTCCGTTTTCAGGATCACGGGGACAGTGCCAACACGCTTCAGAAAGAGGGGGACACGATCGTGGAAACCGTGGATCTGGACTCGTTTCTTGCGGAACGGGACTTTGGAAGGATCGGCGTCATCAAGGCGGATCTGGAAGGCATGGGGCTCAAGATGCTTCTGGGCGCGGAAAAGGTCATCCGGAAACACCGCCCCGTGCTGGCCCTTTCCATCTATCACAATCCGGAGGAATTCTTCGGCATGTACTCCACGTTGAAACAATGGGATCTCAATTACGGATTCCGGATCGTTTCCCTGGAGCCCGTTACCCACGGGGAGATCACTTTGATCGGTATCCCCTCCGAAGCGGAGGAGAAGAAGAAGTAAGT
>JAGAEF010000194.1 GCA_017613255.1 Lentisphaeria bacterium | reverse complement strand
GGCGTAATTCGCCGGGAGCGAGCACTAAGCGGCTTTCCGGCGGTGCTTTTCCGCCGGAAGGCCGCGCAATAACAATGCACGCGCAGAAACCACCCATCAACCAAACGCTTCTGTACCCAAGGACCTACCCCGCCAGCACGGGCTTTCTGCATGAAAAAACGAGGGGGCCCGGGGGAGAGAAAAAAGCGCGGGCGCGTTTGTCTCTCCCCCCTCGAAAACGTTTCGGCTGGAAACATCCGCCGTGTTTTTTCCCATCCTCGAAAACGCTCCGGCTGGAAACATCAGAAGTGTTTTTTCGACTTCCCCCTCTTGTGGCTTGCCGCTTGAGACTTGCGTCTCGTTCTTCCTTTTTTGACGCATTCGCCTTAAAAAAGGAGAAAAACATGAGGAAAAAAGTCGTAAAAAAGGACAAGAAGCTCAAAAGCAAGACGAAGGAGGCCTTCTGTCAGGCTTATGCGGGAGAGTTCTGGGGAGATCCCGTGGGGGCGGCGGAAAAGGCCAACTGGACTCCTTCCGCGGGAAAGGCCGTGGAATTGCTTTCCGATCCGGAAATTCTGGAACGGATCCGGGAACTGCGGGAAAAGAAAGCTTCCTTATCCGTGGCGGACGAGGCATGGATCGCGGATGCCTTCATCTCCATCGTGCAAAACGCCGAAAAGGATATGGATAAACTGCGCGCCCTTGCCGGATTGCAGAAATTTCTCTCGATGAGGAAAGAAAAAAACGCTTCCTCCGAACAGAATTCCCCGGTTCAGGGGGAACTCCCCCTTTTCGACGGCTGTGAGGACGGGGAAGGCGTTCTTTCCTGAAAAATCCCCCGAAAAAACGTTTGATTCGTTCCCGGAAAATTTGCACAATACGCCTTGAAGGTGTATATTAATTCACTTTCCGCCCTTTTTTGCAAAATCCCCGGAGAAGCATTTCGTGCGGAAGAAAAAACAAATTCTGCAATCGGAACGGATCGATATGGAAGAACTCATCAAACAAATCCTGCTTGCCATCGGCGAAGATCCTCAACGGGAAGGTCTGCAAAAGACTCCCGAACGGGTGAAGAAAAGTCTGGAATTTCTCACCAAAGGCTACAGGGAGGATATTCAGACGGTCATCAACGGCGCCCTCTTCGACTCCCCCAGCACCGACATGGTCATCGTAAAGGATATCGAATTCTACAGCATGTGCGAACACCACATGCTTCCCTTCTTCGGCAAATGCGCCATCGGCTACATCCCCAGAGGGAAAATCCTGGGGGTAAGCAAGCTGGCCCGGATCGTGGATGTTTTCGCAAGGAGACTGCAGATCCAGGAAAGGCTCTGCCAGCAGGTGGCCGACACCATTTTCGAGACTCTGCATCCCGTGGGGGTGGGAGTCGTCATGGAGGCCCAGCACCTGTGCATGCTCATGCGGGGCGTGGAAAAGCAGAATTCCATCATGACCACCTCCTCCATGCTGGGCTCCTTCCGCAGGGAACAGTCCACGCGGCTGGAGTTTCTCAACCTCATCAAAAAATAATTTCAAGGCGTTTACGGAATCGAATATGAAAGCACTGTTACAACGGGTCTCGGAGGGGAGCGTAAGCGTAGAGGGCGAAGAGCTCGGAAGGATCGGCAAGGGGCTGGTCATCCTTTTCGGAGCGGGAAATTCCGATACGGAAAAGGATGCGGAATATCTCGCGGAAAAATGCGTGAACTTGCGCATTTTCGAGGACGAAGAGGGCAAGATGAACCGCTCTCTTCTGGACGTGGACGGGGAAGTGCTCATCATCTCCCATTTCACGCTGTACGGGGACTGCCGCAAAGGACGCCGTCCCGGTTTTTCCGATGCCGCCGAGCCGGAAAGGGCGGAAAAACTTTACGAACTCTTCAAAAAACTCGTCGCGGACCGGAAGGTGAAAAAAGTCGCCTGCGGACGGTTCGGCGCGGATATGATGGTGAAGATCTTCAACGACGGGCCCGTCACCTTCCTTCTGGAGACCAGAAACGGAGTTCCGGTATGACGGAGGGAAAGAAAAACATCGTCATTCTGGGATCCACGGGTTCCGTGGGAATGAACGCCTGCAAAGTGGCGGAGGCCCTGAAGGACCGGATCAACGTGGTGGGAGTGGCCGCCAACTACAATGCGGAACTTTTGTCCAGACAGGTGAAAACGTTCGGCTGCTCCATGGCCTCCCTTTCCGATGAACGGTATCTGCCCCACCTGAAAAAACTTCTGCCCCCTTCCTGCAGGGCGCTGGGCGGACGGGAAGGACTGCTCGACCTTGTGCGGGCGCCGGAGGTGGATATGGTCCTCTGTTCCATCGTGGGGACCGGGGGGCTTTTCCCCGTGATGGAAGCCATCAAATGCGGCAAAAGCATCGCCCTGGCCAGCAAGGAAGTGCTGGTGATGGCGGGAGAGATCGTCATGGATCTTGCGGAAAAGCACAAAACGGACCTGATCCCCGTGGACAGCGAACACAGCGCGATCTTCCAGTGCCTCAACGGGCGCGATTCCTCCCGGGCGAAACGGCTCATCCTCACGGCCAGCGGAGGCCCCTTCCGCAAGACGCCCAAAGAGGCGCTGGAAATGGTCACCTGGAAGGAGGCCATCGCCCACCCGGTGTGGTCCATGGGGGAGAAGGTCTCTCTGGATTCCGCCACCCTCATGAACAAGGCGCTGGAAATGGTGGAGGCCCGCTTCCTTTTCGGTTGTCCGGAGGAAAAGATCGATGTCATCATCCACCCGCAGGCAAAGATCCACTCTCTGGTGGAATTTCTGGACGGGTCCATCGCCGCGCAGATCGGGGTCCCCGACATGCGTTTCCCCATCCAGTACGCCTTTTCCTGGCCGGAACGGTGGGAGGGGGGACTGCCCCGGCTGGATCTTTCGCTTCTGGCGAATATGGAGTTCGAAAAGCCCGACACGGACAAATTTCCCTCTCTGGACTTTGCCCGGTACGCCATACGGGAAGGGGGTTCCATGCCCTGCGTGATGAATGCGGCAAACGAAATCGCCTTCCAGAGGTTCCGCAAAGGGGAGATCCGCTTCACCCGGATCTGGGAGCTCATCGAAAAGGTGCTTTCCATGCACAGGACACTCCGCAGGCCCTCGCTGGAAGAGATCCTGGAGGCGGACAAATGGGCAAGAAGCGCGGCGCAGGAGATAACATTCTGAACAACAAAGGAGAAAACGATGTTCTGGCATAACGTACTCGACATTCTTTCCATTATCGGAGCCGTGCTGTTCATGGTGTTTTTCTTCGGCTTCTGCATTTTCATCCATGAACTGGGGCACTTCCTTGCCGCAAGGTGGCGGGGCCTCACCGTGACCGCCTTTTCCATCGGATTCCGGAAGATCTGGTCGAAAAAGATCGGGGATGTGGAGTACCGCATCGGGTATCTGCCCTTCGGCGGCTATGTGGAGATCCCCCAGCTGGACTCCAACTGCGAAGAAAACGGGGAGGTGAAAGCCGAGGACGGAAAAGTCTATCCTCACGCCAAGCCGCTGGACCGCATCATTGCCGTCTTTGCCGGGCCTCTGTTCAACATTCTCTTCGGATTCCTGCTTGCCACGGTCGTCTGGATCGTGGGGATCCGGCAGGATACGCCCAAGTTCTCCCGCATCAAGGTGGCGGAAGTGGAGGAGGAGAGCCCCGAATACCGGGCCGGGCTCCGGAAGGGGGATGAGATCGTCCGCCTCAACGGAAAGAAATTCCACTGCACCTGGGGCGGCTTTGCCCAGGATATCCTTTTCACCATCGACAAGGTGACTCTGGAGGTGGAAAGGGCGGGGAAGACCTTCTCCATAAGCTATCTTCCCGTGCCGAACCCGAAACACCAGCCCGACGAGGAGATCGCCTATCCCTTCTTCAAGCCCCTCATCCCCGTGCAGGTCTATCCCCGCAGGGGCGGGGCCGCCGAAAAGATGGGGCTCAAGGACAATGACCGGATCCTTGCCATGGACGGCATCGAGATCAAGAACATCCGCCATTTCCGCTATCTGCTTTACGCCGCCCAGGGAAGAACCGTCACTCTCCTTGTGGAACGGGACGGGAAACGCCTCACGTTTACGGGCAAAAGCGGAGACGAGAGTATCCCTCCGGGGGAAAGCAAGGCCGCCGGCGGCTGGAAACTGGGGTTCGCGGATAATCCCGTGACCGAAGTCCTTCCCGGTCTGCCCTTCGACAAGGCGGGGATCCGGGAAGGGGACAGGATCCTTTCCTTCAACGAGGTGAAGGTTCATACGGTGGGGGACGCCATAACATTTCTGGAAAACAACAAGGACAGGGAAATCCTCGTAACCGTCGCAAGAGGGAAAAAGCAGGAGACCTTTACCGTGAAGGTGCGTCCCGTCTATCTCACGGAATACGATTTCGGCGCCTCCTTCGCCACCAAAGTCCATCCCACCCCGTGGGAGCAGTTCACCGACGTCATCGACTCCACCGTCCGTTCCATGCGGAGCATCGGCATAAGTCTGGGCAGAAAAATGCACCTCACCAAAAAGCATACCACCATTCAGGCCAAACACATGAGCGGGCCCATCGGGATCGGGAGAGTCCTCTTCCTTTCCGTGTATCTGGCCTCCTTCGCCCACGGGCTGGCGCTGGTGGTGATGGTCACCTTCAGTCTGGGACTCCTCAACCTTCTGCCCATTCCCGTGCTGGACGGGGGCCACATCCTGCTTGCGTTCATCGAGCTTGCCCTGCGCAGGCCCGTGCCCAAGAAACTGCTGGACCCCATCTCCTTCGTTTTCATCGGCGTTCTGATCCTTTTCATGCTTTTCGTCACCTTCTACGACGTGAAAAGGATCGTGAATCCCCTCCTGAAGAATTTCCGCTCCTCTCCGCCCGCCGCGGAAGAACAGGCCGACAAGGAAAAAACGCCTCCCGGAAAACCGAAGAATGAGGCGCCCGCCAAAGAAACAAAGGAAGTGAAAAATGGCAATCGAGCAACCTCCGGCGCGAAACCGGACAAGGCAGATTAAGGTAGGCAGCGTGGCCGTGGGCGGGGACGCTCCCGTCTCCATCCAGTCCATGACCAATACCGCTACTTCCGACGCCGCCGCCACTCTTGCCCAGATCCGGGAGCTTTATAAAGCCGGATGCCAGATCGTCCGCGCCACCGTGCCCGACGAAGCTTCCGCAAACGCCCTTCCCGAAATTCTGGAAAAAAGTCCCCTCCCCCTTGTGGCGGACATCCATTTCGACTACCGCCTTGCCCTTGCCGCCATCCGCGCGGGGGTTCAGGGCATCCGCATCAATCCGGGCAATATCGGAGGGAAGGAACGGGTGCAGAAGGTGGCCGAGGCCGCCGGGAACGCCCATATCCCCATCCGGGTGGGCGCCAATGCGGGAAGCCTCCCCAAAGGGCTTCTGGAATCGAAAACATCTTCCGGCATGACAAGAGAAGAGGCCCTTGCCGAATCCCTTGTGGAAGCGGCCCTTTCTCAGGCGCGGATCCTGGAGGAGTTCGGCTTCCGGGACATCAAGGTCTCCCTGAAGGCCAGCAACGTAAAGAGCACCGTGGATGCCTGCCGCATCTTTTCCCGAAGAACCGATTATCCTCTGCACCTGGGGGTCACGGAGGCGGGGACCGCCTTCCGGGGGACCGTCAAGAACGCCGTGGGGATCGGGTCTCTGCTTCTGAACGGGATCGGCAACACCATCCGGGTGAGCTTGAGCGCGCCTCCCGTGGAGGAGGTCCGGGCGGCAAAGGCCATTCTGGAAAGCTGCGGCCTGCGGGAAGCTTCTCCGGAGATCGTTTCCTGCCCCACCTGCGGCAGGACCTCCTACGACCTGATCCGCGCCGTGGAAAACGTGGAAAAACTCGTGGATTCCATCAAGGCGGACGGGGGAAAGATCACCTTGAGGAAGATCGCGGTCATGGGGTGCGAAGTCAACGGCCCCGGAGAGGCCGCGGACGCGGATATCGGGATCGCCGGAGGCAACCGGAAAGGTTCTCTCATCCTCTTCCGAAAAGGCGTGCGCTTTGCCGTTCTCCCGGAAAACGAAGCCTACGAAATGCTGGAAAAAGTCATCCGGGAACACGCGGAAAAATAAAACATTCCATAGAAGATCACCATAGAAGATCATTTCGAAACATCGAGGAGGATCGAAAATGAAAAAACTCTTCACCGTACTGCTTCTCGTGCTTGCCGTATGGACTCTTTCCGGGAAGCCCCCCAAGTACATCATCCTGTTCATCGGGGACGGCATGGCGGTCCCCCAGCGGATCCTTGCGGACGAATTTTCCCGGAGAAAGGGCGGAGAAAGCCTTCTTATGAACAACTTTCCCGTCCACGCCACCACCCGCACCTGCTCGGCAAGCTCCATAACCACCGACAGCGCGGCGGCGGCAACGGCCATTGCCTGCGGAACGAAGACGAAGAACGGGGTGCTGGGGCTGGATCCGGAAGGGAAAAAACTCGTTTCCGCGGCGGAAGAGGCAAGAGACCGGGGCAGAAAGGTGGGGATCGTCACCACGGTCACCATCAACCACGCCACGCCCGCAGGCTTCTACGCCCACAGGGACAGCCGGAAAAAGTATTATGAGATCGGGCTGGACCTTGTGGAATCGAACTTCGACTTTTTCGGCGGAGGCGGCATGGCCGAGTACGCCAAACAGTCTCCCGATCTTTTTACGCTTGCCGAAAAGAAGGGCTACAGGATCGTCTTCGGGAAAGAGGGGCTTGCCTCCGCGAAGAAGGGGGAAAAGACCATTGCCGTTGCCGGAGCAAAAGGAGCGGGGATCCCCTATGAGATGGATCTTTCCCAAACGATGCCCAGTCTTGCGGAGATCACGGAAAAGGCTATCGAAGTACTGGACAACGACAGGGGATTCTTCCTCATGGTGGAGGGCGGGACCATCGACTATGCCGGACACGGCAACGATACGGCGGCCAATATCTTCGAAGTCTTCGGACTTGACAAAGCCGTCCAAAAGGCCTATGACTTCTACAGGAAACACCCGGAAGAGACGCTGATCATCGTTACAGGCGACCACGAAACCGGGGGACTCACCCTGGGCGTTGCCGGGAAGAAACTCAATCCCCTTCTTTTGTCCAGTCAGAAATGCTCCGTAGATGCCTTCAAAGCGAATCTTGCCGCCAGGCAGAAGGCGGGGGAAGTCAAGTCCTTCGAGGACGCCATCCCCCTCATCACCGAAAAATTCGGCCTTCTTTTCCAGCCGGGGAAGGATCCCAAAGACCCCATGCTTCTTTCCAAGCAGGAACAGCAGGAACTTGTTCAGGCCTTC
>JAGAEF010000002.1 GCA_017613255.1 Lentisphaeria bacterium | reverse complement strand
TCTTCCTTTTCTGATACCAACGGATCAGCTGACCTTTTTTCAGGAACGGGAGATCCACGATCCCGCCGTGGTAATGGCCGGAAAGCATGAGAATATTTTCTTTTTCGTCGATGCGGTCGAAAAGTTCCGGCCTGTGGGAAAGAATGATGAGAGGCGCATTTTTGGGGAGAAGCTTGTCTTTTTCCAGCAGTTTTTCCGTGGGGGCATGGAACTCTTCCAGGGCCTTCAGGTACTCTTCCTTTTTCCTGCCTCTCTTCTTCCGGGGCGTGGAGCGGGATTCGTGACCGTAAAAGCCCAGAACTTTTCCTCCGATTTTCGGGAGAAAGAAGGAATCATCCAGCACGACGATCCCCTCCCGTTCCAGCACCTCCGCCAGAAGCTCCTTTCCCACGGCAAGTTCGTGATTGCCGTGGCAGAAGATCATGCCGTGCCGACTGCGGAATTTTTTGAGATAGGAAACCATCTCCTCCCGGAAGGAGAAAGGGTACTCTTGGGTGGTCTGGTCCACCACGTCTCCCCCCACAAGGATGAAATGGGCGTCTTCGGCATTGACTTTTTCCAGAAGTTCCTCGAAAATGGGGAGCGTTTTCGTTTCTTCCCGCAAATGCAGGTCTGCGAAAAAGACGAGTTTCACGTTTTCATGCTGGGGAGGGAGATTTTCCAGCTCCACGACAAACGCTTCTCTGGTAAGCTCGCCTGCGCAGGCGGAAAGAAACGCATGGAGAAGCAGAAGTGCGGCAGCAAGGGAGAATCGGGAAAAAAACGTCCTCATTTCCGTCCCGAAAGGGCAAGAGGCTTGAACGCCTCCCCCTTGTTTGCGTTGACGCCTATGCACTCCACTTCCACCAGCCACGCCGGGCGGCAGACGGGGGCTTTCAGCACGACTTTGGGGAGGGCTGAAAGACCGTATTTTCCCATGGTTTCCGTAACGGTTTCCGCGTCCGCGGGATCCCGCAGATAGACCGTGGCAAGCTTCAGGTCGGAAAGCGTTCCTCCCCCTTCCTGCATCAGGGCGGAAATATTTTCCATGACCCGTTCCGTCTGTTTCCTTATATCCCGAGGATAGAGGACATTGCCCTCTTTGTCGATGCTTGCCGTTCCGGAAATATAAAAGTGGGTCCTGTCCCCGAAAACGACTTTGCTTCCTCTTTCGAAGCGGACCCCGTACAGCGCGGTGGAGGAGAGATTTTCCAGCGCGTAAAGGTGTTCGATCTGCCCCGGAACAAGTCCCGTACCGCTTAACGATTCCATACACACCAGCCGGGCAGGGTCTTCGCACTCCCCGGCAATGCCGGTACTGGCAATGAAGTGGGTCTCCTTCGTCAGGTTCGCCGTATCGAAGAAATCGTTTCTTGCCTTGACCAGACCCGCGTAGTTGTTGTCCACGTCCTTGCAGTAGATCCAGGTGCGCAAGGTGTTGTTCTCCACGGAAGCGTTCTCTTTTTGCAGGAAATCCTGAAGGGATTCGAAATCCTTCTTCATCTGTTCATAGCTTCCCGGGACGGTCCGCTCCTGCCGGAAAAGGAAAGCTTCATAATTCTCCCAGCTCATCCGGAAGGCTCCCGGAGCAAGTTTCCTTTTCCTCATGGGGACAATGTGCCACGCTTCCAGAGCGATCCTTGCCCGGGAGGCGGGGGGCTGCCCCACGATGCTGACGAAGGTGTTCCTCTCCTTGAGAAGCTCCCTCAAAAGTGCTCCCTGATTGGCAATATCGCTCACATGGAAGCGCAGAAGAAATTCGCTTGCCATGGAAACCCCGCTTTCCGCAAGGGCGCAGTCATATTCCCGAAGGAGCGCTTGCGCTTCCGAAAGAAAGTCATTCCCCCGGGGGCTTTCCCCGGCAAAGAAAAGCTCTCTTCCTCCGCTTTCGGAAAGGAACACGCTTCCTGCGATCATTCCGTGACCTCCAGACGCAGAACGGGAAGGGGCACAAGGGATTCCTTCCGGACGATATCCCCGTTCTTGTCCGGCTGAGCGTCGTACTGCATCTTCACCTTGAAGACCTGATTGCAGACGGTCGCGGGCGCATCCTTTTCCGCCTTCAGGGTGATGGCGGTTACTTCGCTGGTTTTGTCCTTCGTAATGCTTACGAGTTCCGTTTTGGCAATGGAGACTCCCTTGGGGGGATTTTCCATGACGACGGAATAGGTCATGTCGAAGGGGGAGAGAATGGCGTACACTTTGAGTTCCGCCGTGCCGCCCCTCTTCAGGACGACCTTGTCCACCTTTTCATAAACCGGCGGGATCCATCGGGTGGGGACTTTTCTGCGGGGCTGGGGACGGAACTTTCCGGCGTTCTGCCTTTTTTGCGGAGCCTTCCCGGAAACATTCTTTTTCGCAGGGGCGCCGGCAACGCCCTTCTTCGCGGGGGCTGCCTTTTTCTCCGGGGGAGGACCCTGTACTACGGGAACCGTTCTCCCGGGGACGAGCGTCCTGCCTCTCCAGTAGAATCTCCCCTCTCCGTTGATCTTGCCCACTCTGGATGCGGCAAAGGTCTCCGCCGGGATGAAGTGATTGTAGGCAAAGGCCTGCATGGCCTCGTCCGCAGGGATGACCTCCTTGCAGATGGACTTGCTTTTGGCAAGGATCCGGAAAACGACGGGGGCATTGTTTCTGGTACCGCCGGCGGCAAGGGAGAGCACGGCGTCCTTGGTCCCCGCGGGAATGATGTTCGTTCCCGGGAAGAAGATCTCGTTGGTGCCGACTATGGAAAGGGCGATATCCTCTTTGAATCCCTCCCGGGGGAATACGTGGAAGGTGAAAAGTCTTGCTCCGCTCCATGCCACATTGGGCGCGGAGGGGGCAAGCACGATGTCGAAATCCGGGCGCATCTCATCGATCCGCAGGGCATAGAAATACTCTTTCCCTCCGTGGCCGTCGATGGCAAAGACCGTTGCCGTATAAACTCCGTCCTCCGGAGGAATGAACTTTACGCAGGGATCCGCCTTGTGGTGAACCGTGCCGATCCGGGGATAGACGGGGTCATCGTTCCGGACAAGGATTTTCCCCTTGCCGTCGGTGATGAAAAGAGCCGCATCCAGCGGGGAAAGGTATCTTCTTGCCAGAACTTCCAGAATTTTGGGTTTTCCCTTTTCCGCCTTGAACCGGAAGGATTGTTTCGCGTTTTCCTTTTCCAGAACGCCGCAGATGCGCACATTCTCCTCCAGAACGGCCTTTTCCGCCTCATCCTTTGCAAGCTCTTTCACGCCTTTGGGCAGGGGCGGGAAGGAAAGTTTTTCCTGAACGGGAAGGCCGTGGAACACCTCCACGCGGTAGACGAAGTCGGCTCTGCCCCGGTAGATGGAATCCCGGACGGTGAAGGCGTACTGCCCGTCTTCCGGGACGGTGAAGGTAAGAACAGGATCCGCATTGAAGAATTTATAATCGGCAAAGGCCACGCTTTTTCCCTTGCCGTCGAAGATTTCCGCTATCGGCTGGAAATGGCCGGGCACGGCATCCCCCAGGAAGGGGGCGAACTCCCTTGCCCTGACCCGGAAGGTGATGACTTCCCCTTTTTTGGCGAGGAAGAGGAATCTGTCCACCTCTCCGCCGGGAAGGATCTGCCCGTTGAGGCTGGCGGGAACGGTAAAACTTTTGATTTTGGGTTTTTCCGGCGGGATCTCCGCAGTACCCTCGTTGACCTCCGGCACGTCTCCAATGTAGAAGGGGATGGGATTGCTCACCCCGGAGCCTCTTCCGGCGATACGGAACTCTCTTCTTCCCAGTTTCGCATCTTTGTCGATGGTCAAAGTCACCAGCACTCTCTGGCTGATGGCGGGGCTGGACTGAAGAGAGTTGCGGACGGCGAAGAAGTCGGCAATGGCGATGTTGAACTCGGTTTCCGTGAGTTCTCCGATGCGGTCATAGTATCTGTGGGGCCTCCAGTCGGGGGTCATTTCCGGCTTGGGCGGAAGCTCTTTTCCCGCTTTCCTTGCCTTCATGGCCGCAAGGATGTATCTCCTCTGCACGGGATAGGGGTGGTTGAATCCGGCAACGTAGGAAATTTTCTCCACCTTGTACCCTCCGCCGGAAAGCAGAACGGTATGGGCCCCCATCTGCTGGCCGCCCACGATGATGTCCACGGTCTCCCCCCGTTTCGCTCCGGAAGGATAGAGATACCCGATGAAGGCGTCCCCGTACAGCGCTGTCCCGGAGAAAAGAAGGGCAAGGGCGGGAAGAAGGAAAAATTTACCGCAAAAGTGTCTTTCCATGATACAGGCCTTTCTCAGTGATAGTAGAGGAATTCTTTTGTATTGACCAGCGCCCAGGCGAGATCCTGACAGAACTTCTGATAGGCGTTCCAGAAGGGTCTGGAGTTGGTTGGGGGAAGTTTCTTGAGAAGCATGTCCATCTCCGCTTTTTCCGGCGGACGGGAAAGCAGTCTCAAATAGATGTGCCGGATCCCGTCGGCAGGATTTTTCCTTGTCCATGTGCTGGTGGACTGCCCGAACCTCCTCACGGAATCGTACAGGCGGGAGGAGTTCATCATATACAGCCTCTGGGCGTCCGTGGCAACGTTTTTCCTCTCGGAAAGCTCTCCGGAATCCCGGGAGGGGCGTCCGAATTTTTCCAGCAGGCCGCTGGAGATGCTGCCGTCGTCGATAAGGACCGTGGGCCGCCCCAGAGGAATGTAGGTGAAGGGTTCGGGAATGACGCTCATGTACCGTTCACGCATTCCCACGGTGTGCGCCAGCATATCCACGATGACCTCCGCTTCCATGCGGTGCAGGGGATAGACGGCAAAGTACTTTTCCGCCTTTTCGTAATCCTCCTTTTTCTGCGGCACGGAAGAGCTCCGATAGGCCTTGGAGTTGAGGATAAGTCTGCTTACGTGCTTGATGCTGAAGGAGGATTTCCGGAACTCTTCCGCGAGGAATTCCAGAAGCTCCGTATTCACGCAGTTTTCCTCCTCTTTCCCGAAGAATCTGGCAAATTTGGAAACGGGCACGAGGGGCATATCGTCCGCGGGATGGATCAGCCCCTTGCCGAAATAGTAGTGCCACAGCCGGTTGACGAAGGCCCTGGCGAAATAGGGATTGTCCTCCTTGAGAAGCCAGCAGGCGAAAACCTTTGCGGGATCCTCCTCCGGGGAGGAGATGGCGAAGCTTTTTCCGTCGGGGGTGCGGGCGTTCACCGTGCAGGGG
>JAGAEF010000193.1 GCA_017613255.1 Lentisphaeria bacterium | reverse complement strand
TGGGGGACAAGGCGGATATCGACAAGGTTTCCGCCACCTACGGGAACGGAAAGGCCCCCGCCGGGGAAGAGAAAAAAGAAACTACTCCCACATTGAAGCAAAAATAAGGAAAGGAAAGCAAAAATGGGAAGTGTACTCGTACTGATGGCCGCAAAGGATGCGGCGAAAGTCGCGGCGAAAGCCGCCAAAAAGGCCGCACGCAATCTGCCTCCTCCGGAAGAAAAGTTCTGTCTTTCGGAATCTCTCGCGGATCTGTGGACGACCTATGACGAGCAGATCATTCTGTTCGCCAAGAGCGTTCTTCTGGCGCTGGTCACCATTCTGATCGCCGGCATCTGCGTAAGCATTGCCAGAAAACTCATCCTCAACTCCTCCAAGAGACCTGCCGCCATCGACGAATCCCTCTACAAGGTGTTCTTCAATCTGGCGCGGGTGGTGATCTGGGTTCTTGCGTTCCTGGTCATTCTGGACCTCTTCGGGTTCAACACTGCCAGCATCGTCACCGTGCTGGGCGCAGCAGGCTTGACCATCGGCCTGGCCATGAAGGACTCCCTGAGCAATGTGGCCGCGGGCGTCATGCTCATGATCCTCCGGCCCTACAAGACCGGCGACTTCATCACCACGGGCGCCGTCAGCGGCACCATCAAGGAAATGGGGCTCTTTTCCACCATCATGCAGACCGTGGACGGGATCTTCGTGGCCGTGCCCAACTCCGCCATCTTCGGCGGCCCTGTGACCAACTTCTCCCGCAACGCCACCCGCCGTGCGGATATTTCCGTGGGGATCTCCTACGGCGACAATCTGCCTGCCGCTCTCAAGGCTCTGGAAGCCATGATGCAGAAGAACGAGCTCATCCTCAAGGATCCCGCTCCCCAGGTGCTTGTGGCCAACTTTGCGGAAAGTTCCGTGACGCTCACTCTGCGGTTCTGGACCTCCGGAGACAAGTACTGGGATGCCTACTGGATGGTGAAGGAACAGCTCAAAGGCGCCATCGAGGAAGCCGGACTCAATATTCCCTTCCCCCAGAGAGTCGTCACTCTCATCAACAAGGCGGAAAAGTAAAACTTCTTCCGTACGAAAGAGCAAAAAAAATCCCCGCTTTCCGGCGGGGATTTTTTTTGCCTCTGTTTGAGGGGAAAATCGTTTTTTACAGACTCACTCCCACTCGATGGTGGCGGGCGCCTTGGGGCTGAGATCGTACAGGACGCGGCAGACGCCCGGAACTTCCGCAAGGATGCGGTCCGTGATCTTTTTCAGGAGTTTCCAGTCCAGTTCCGGCACTTCCGCACTCATGGCATCCACCGTATTGACGGCGCGGATGACGACGGGCCAGTCGAAGACTCTCTTGCCGTCTCTTACTCCCGTGGAACGGTAATCCGGCACCACGGTGAAGTACTGCCAGATCTTTCCGGCAAGCCCCGCTTTGTCGAACTCCTCCCGGAGAATGGCGTCGGCCTCCCGCAGGGCGGCAAGGCGGTCTCTGGTGATCGCTCCGGTGCAGCGCACGCCCAGACCGGGTCCGGGGAAGGGCTGACGGTAGACCATGGAATCGGGAAGCCCCAGCGCAAGCCCCACCACGCGCACTTCATCCTTGAAAAGGAATTTCAGGGGTTCCACCAGCTGGAAATTGAGATCGGAAGGAAGCCCTCCCACATTGTGATGGGCCTTGACTCCCTTGCTTTCGATGATGTCCGGATAGATGGTGCCCTGCGCAAGGAACTTGATGTCGGAAAGCTTCCGCGCCTCCTCTTCGAACACCCGGATGAACTCTCCTCCGATGATCTTTCTCTTTTCTTCCGGATCGGACACGCCCGCAAGCTTGTTCAGGAAGCGGTCGGTGCCGTCGATATAGATGAGATTTTCCTCCAGATTTTTCCGGAAGACGGCAAGGACCTGTTCGCTCTCCCCCTTGCGCATGAGCCCGTGGTTCACGTGCACGCAGGTAAGCTGTTTGCCGATGCTTTTGATGAGAAGTGCCGCCACCACGGAACTGTCCACGCCGCCGGAAAGGGCCAGAAGGACTTTTTCCTTGCCCACCTGCTTGCGGATGAGTTCGATCTGCTCTGCAATGAATTTTTCCGCCAGAGCTTTCGTGGTGATCCGTTCCATATTTTCCGGTCTTTTGTTGTTTTCCATTTTTCTCCTCCGTTTGAGATGATTTGTTTCCATTAATTTACCTCCGGAAGAAGGTTCTTGCAAGCGGACAGCCGTTTTCCGGAGCGCTTTTTTGCGTATTTTTTCCTTTCCGGAAGCGGAAAGAAGCGCCCGCGAAAAGATTACTTTTGCTTTTTCTCTTTTTTCGCCTTTTTCTTCTTTTCCCGCTTCCTGAGGAACTTGTCCATGCCCTTCTGCACGGCTTCCTCCGCGGCCTTCACGGCCTCTTCCTCGGTCATGTCGGAAAGCTTTTTGCCGTTGACGACGATCTTGTCCCCCAGCTGCTGCCGGACGATCTTCACCCCTTTTTCAAGAAGGAGCTTCTTGTTGATCTCCCAGTTTTTCCGAAGAGTCCTTTCCTGATCCACCTTGGGTTCCGCAAGGGAGGAATCGGGAACGAAATAGACGGGAATGTTCAGATTGAGGATTCTGTTTTCCATCTCCAGAGAGACGATTCTGCCCGTGGAGAGCCGTACGGAGCCCCGTACAGCGCCGCTGTCGGGCATATTGCCGGAAAAAACGCATTTTTCGATTTTGCCCAGATCGTTTTCGAAAAGAATATCCAGTGTGCCGGAATGGAGAAGAAGGGGCACTTCCCCGTTGAGGATATTCCCCAGAAGGGTCGATTTCGCCGCATATTTTCCCAGTTCCGCCATTCTTGCTTTGGCTTTTTCCCTCTCCTCCGCTGCGGGACTGCGCAGGGCCTTTTTCAGGGAGTGCTTTTCCACGGCGATATACTGATCCAGCGCAGCCTGAAGGATGGGGAAGGAGGCGGCAAGGACTTTGCCGCTTTTTCCGGCGGCCCACAAAGATGCGGGAATGACGGATGTTCCCATTTCCGCGTGCAGTTTGCCGGAAAGAGTCTTGAGATCGGGGGCGCTTTTCTCCTCATGAAGCATGGTGAACTTGCCGGAAAGGTTTTTGACGAGGAACTGCGCCTTTTCCAGTTTTTTCAGCTGCAGGAAGGTGAAAAGGTTTCCGCTTCGGATATTTTCCGCCTGGATTTCCGCCTGAAAAGTCCAGTGCCGATTCTTTTCCCTTTTGCAGGAAAGCCGGAGAAAGAGGGATTCTCCCGCCCCTTTTCCCTCCAGAAGGAACGTACCCTCCCGGACCCTCCAGATTTCGTCGGCAAGGAGTTCTCCCCTGCATTCGGCAGCAAGACTTTTCCCGTTTTTGTCCGCGCCCAGAGGCAGGACCGTCCGGAAGGAAAAAAAGGTCTTCTGCTCTCCGGAAGAGTGTTCCGCAAGCAGCTCGGGGAATCCCCGCTCGAACTCTTTGCCGTTGCAATGCACTTTGGCAAGAAGTTTTTCCGCCTTCAATTCCTTCGGCACGTTTTGTTCCCAGCGGATAACGGAAATGCCCTCCATGGTGAGCCGGACCTTTTCCGCCTGAAGGACGACTTTGTCTTCCGTTTCCTCCCCCGGCTCCCCCAGAGGCGCGCTCACTTCCAGAGAGTGCAGAATGAGGACCGTTTCCGAAGAGGAACGGTCGCAGACGATCTTCCGTGCCGTGATCACCGTCCCCGTGTTTTTCCCGATGCGGGGAAGGACGATGTTTTTCAGCACCCATTCCCTTGTGAGAAGATAGGGCAGAGACGCCCAGAGTGCGATGAGAAGAAACAGGAGCACGCCGGCAAGCGCGAACAAAAGTTTTTTGTGTTTCCGGATCACGATAAGCATGTTTTCTCCCTATCCCCGCGGGGGATTGCCTTTTTTCATATTCTTGTCCTGTAAAGACAGGTCTTTTCGTACAAAAGTTCCGCAACACTTTTTTCTTCCTTCCCCGGCGGGGGCAGAGGAGTGCTCCGGAGGATCTTTTCCGCACACGTGGAAAGATCCGGAAAAACCTTCAGCGCCGAGAACGCGATCACGGCGGCGCCCAGCAGGGAAGCTTCCGAATTTTCGGGCAGGAATTTTTCCTGCGGAAAAAGGGCGTTTGCCGTCTCCCGCACCACCTTTTCCCGGCAGGCAAGGGCCTGAAGAACGAGACGGTCCCCCTTCAGCCCCAGCGAACGCAGCAGTTCCGAATTTTCCTGCAGGGAGGCCAGCACCCCGAACACGGCGCTGCGGCAGAGATGGGGGAGGGTGTGTGCGGCGGAAAGGCCGAACCACGCTCCGCAGCTTTCGTACTGCATGCTGGGGGCCCCTTTGCCCAATATGTAGGGGAAAAAGAGCGGCAGATCCGGAGAAAGGGGAACTTTTTCCGCCTCGTGGAAGAACTCCGAAACGGGGATGTTGTGAAGGTTCGAGAGATACTCGAAGGTGAATCCCCCGGAGGGAATGCTCCCCAGATAGAGCTCCTGTTCCGGATCGGCATGGGCAAAGACGAAGACCTTTCCGGCAAGCATGCTTCTTCTCTCCTTCCCGGAGGCGAGAAGCTGGCCCGCCGTCCCCAGCGTCAGGGAAAAGGTTCTTTCGTTCACTCCGCTTCCCAGAGCCGCGCTGGCAAGGTCGCCGCACCCGGTGATGACAGGGGTTCCTGCGGCAATGCCCGTCTCCTTTGCGGCCCTTTTCGTCACATGTCCGCAGACGGAACAGGAGGGCAGGATCTCCGGGAGTTTGCCGGGATCGATCTCCAATTCCCCGCAAAGATCCTCCGCCCAGGCGTTGGAGCCGTACCGCATGAGAAGCGTGCCGGAAGCGTCGGAAGGATCGGTCACGGCGTTCCCCGTAAGGCGCAAGGTCACGAAATCCTTGCTCTGGAGAAATTTTGCCGTTTTCCGGTAGAGGCTTTCCCGCTCTCTTTTCATCTTCATGATCTTGGGGAGCGTGAAGACCGGAATGGAACGGTTCCCGAAATCGTCAAGAAGCGTGTTGCCGAACCGCGCGTTGAGTTCATCGGATTCCTTTTGGGCGGACTGGTCGCTCCACAATACGGCGTTTTCCACGGGATTCCCCTCCCGGTCCACACCCAGAAGCGCGTGCATGTTTCCCGTAAGGACGATTGCGTCGGGAGAAGCCTTTTTTTTCAGCTCCCTCAAAAGCTGTGCGGAAATCGAATACCACGCTTCCGCGTCCTGCGTATGGGGGGAAGAGGCTCTGGGCAGTCTTTGGGAAACGAGGGAAAGCATCTCCCCCGTTTCGGAAAAAAGGGCCGCCTTGATCCGGCTTGTGCCTATGTCCAGCGCGCATATCTTCATTGTTCCGCTCCTTTTTTACGGGAGGAAAAAGGCTTCTTTGAGTTCTTTCTTCTCAAGAAGCCTGAGATTGTGTTCCTTTCCGCCCGGAGCGTTGGAGCTTTTGAAAACGGG
>JAGAEF010000192.1 GCA_017613255.1 Lentisphaeria bacterium | reverse complement strand
CGGAGGCGGCCGGGGAGGGGACGGGACCGGCCGCCGCGTACCCCAGAGGCGTGATGGCGAAAACGTTCCCCTCCCCCTCCTTGAGTCCCAGCGCCGCGTTGGCTTCGGCCCGGCGGAAAGCGCAGATCCAGCAGGTGCCCAGCCCTTCCGCGGCGGCGGCAAGCACGAAGTGCTCCATAGCTATGGCCGTATCCGCATCCGCAATGGAGTCCCCTTCCCTTCTGCGCCACGCCGCCTTCGCATCCGAGGCGGCCGCAACGATCACCGGCGCGGTCTTGAGCCAGTCCTCCATATACACATCCGCCAGTTTCGCCCGCAGAACAGGATCTTTCACGATGAAAAAGCGGAAGGGCTGTCTGTTGCAGGCTGTGGGCGCGCACCGGACGGCCTCCAGGATCCTTGCAAGGGCCTCTTCCGGCACGGGGGTGTCTTTATACGAACGGATACTGCGTCTTTTTTTCACCACATCATAAAATTCCATGGAATTTCCTCCTTTTTCCGTGTGATTGCCGGGGGTTTACTATAACATTAGAAGAGCGCAAATGCAAGAGTTTTTCGTCAAAAAAGCCCTTATTCCCGCCCGGAAGAAAGGGAAAACGCCATCTTCCGGAACTCGTCAAGAGTCACTTTTTCCGCCCGGATGTCCGGATCCACCCCGGCAAGAAGCATGGCCTCCAGCACCCTTTCCCGGGGGAAGAAGGCGCAGGCCTGCTTGAGCATCTTTTTCCTTCTGTGGGCGAAGGAGGACTTGACCAGATCGTTGAAGACTTTCAGCACGGGAAGGGGCAGAAGATCCTTTTTGCGTTTGAGACGCAGGATGGCGGAATCCACGTCCGGAGGCGGACAGAATACGTCGGGAGGAACGATTTTCAGGATCTCCGTCTCGTACAGGACCTGCAAGCGCACCGTGAAGGAGCCGTAGGACTCCGTGCCGGGAGAGGCGGAAAACCGTTCCGCGACCTCCTTCTGGAGCATGACGATCATCTCCGAGGGGGGATTTTTCAGGGAAAGGGTGTTGGCAAGGAAGACGGATCCGCAGGAGTAGGGAAGATTGGAGACCACCCGGAAGGGGACCCCTTCTCCGAAAACTTCGTCCAGATCCACTTTGCAGGCATCCCCTTCGATAAGGGTAAAGTTTTTTGAGTTCACGAACATTTTTCTCAGCCAGGCGGCGATCTTCCTGTCGAACTCGATGGCCGTCAAACGAGCACCCGCGGCAAGGAGAAGAGAGGTCAGGGCGCCGAACCCGGGGCCCACTTCCAGAATGTTTTCTCCTTCCCTTATCTCCGCCTGACGCACGATCCATGCGGCGAACTGTTCATCCACGAGAAAATTCTGCCCCATTTTCTTGCTGGGGACGATTCCAAGCTCTTTCTCAAGTTCCAGAAGGCGGGACCGGATCATGGGTGTGCCGAAAACTTTAGTGGTGGTGATGGTGTCCGCCGCACCCGCATCCGCAACCGCAGGAGGGAGTGCCCGCGCCGGGGCAGAGATCCGCATGGGCGCAGGAGGAGGCGGGGGAGGAATCCACTTTGGCGGAGAAGGAAGAAAGAAGTTTTTTGAGTTTATCCGATCCGCAATGGGGGCATTTGGCAGGGGCGGAAGCATTGGGCAGAAGAAGTTCGAACTTTTTCCGGCATTTCCCGCATTCATATTCAAAAATAGGCATTTTTCTTCCTTTCTTACGGTTGTTTCAAAAGTTCAGTTTATTTTTTCCTGTCGGAAGTGATCCAGAAATAGATCAGAAGCGCCATGAGCGCCATGAGGAGGAAGAACGCGGGATAGGCCACGAAACTCCATTTCGGCCCGAAGACGGTGGTGAATTCGCTCATGCCGCCCACTCCCGTAATGAAGGTGGGCACCGAAATGGCGATGGCAATGGCGTTCATGTTCTTCATCATCAAGTTCAGATTGTTGTTGATGGTGGAAGCTCTTGCGTTCATCATGCCTTCCAAAACCTCCGAATAGGTCTTGGCCTGCTCCAGGAACTGGTTGTTCTCGATGGAGATATCCTCCAGAAGCTCCATATTCTCCTCGTCGAAATGGAACTTGGAGGAGTTGAAGGTGATCTTGTTGAGCACGTGGGAGTTCCAGCGCAGGGCATTGACGTAGTAGATCAGCCCCTTCCCCAGAGTGAAGGTGTTCATGAGGCTCTGGTTGTCCACGGAGGAGCTGATATCCCGCTCCAGTTCGTTGCTCAGCATGTTGATGCTGTTCAGGTGCTCCTCGAAGTGGCGCACCACCTGAAGCATGATCCTCAGCATCACGTCCTGAGGCGTATCCAGCGCCACCGCCGGGGAGCGGCGGGGGAAGAGCTGCTGGGGCTCGTCCAGAAGCACCACAAGGTGGGTGGGCGGGAAAATGAAGATCCCCATGGACTTGATGCGGAAGAAATAGTTGTCCTCCGCGGAATAGTTCTTCGGGTATTTCATGATGACCGCCGTATACTCGGGCTCGAACTCGATACGGGGGGTCTCGTTGGCGTCCACGCAGGAGATCATGGTGTGTTCGTTGATCTTGTAGTCGTTGATG
>JAGAEF010000191.1 GCA_017613255.1 Lentisphaeria bacterium | reverse complement strand
GAAGGATGGACTGTACGGGGCAAGGAGAAAAGGGCGGAGGTGCGTGGTGGGAGAAGGGACAGGGCAAGGAAAGAGGTGGGGGGGGCGGAAGGTACAGAGCAGGGGGACTTCCTATAATCGCACGGATAGAGGCGCGCGATTGCAGAGCGGGGGCTTTTCACTGCTTGACTTTCCCCGAGCTTGTGGTATTGTAGACCTTCAGTAGACCTTCACGCCCGTTTTACACTCGAAAAACAGCGGAAATGAAGGGAAAGGATCGCTAAAAGAGAAGACACAGACAATGGGGAAGGCAGAAATTGCAACATGTTGATTTGCAGAGAGATAACAGGATGAGACAATTGGTGCCCCGGGAGGGAATCGAACCCACGACCCACTGCTTAGAAGGCAGTTGCTCTATCCTCTGAGCTACCAGGGCGCAAACATGCGTTAAAAAGCATGTGAAGGAAAATATACTCCGTGCCCGGCAACTTTTCAAGGGTTTTTTGGACAAAATTAACCACTCTCCGGATAAAATTAACCACTCTCCGGATAAAATTATCCGATTTTCGGGCAAAAATCTCCGGTTCCTTCGGGAAACTTCCGGAAGATCAGCAGCCCTCCTGCCGATTTTCCTGGGCCTTCGCCTCCTCCCAGAGTTCGTCCAGTTCCTCTGCCGTGCACTCTTCGAATTTTCGGCCCGAAGAGGCAAGTTTTTCCTCCACGAACTGAAATCTCTTCCGGAATTTCGCGGAAGAGGCGGCAAGCAGAAGCTCCCCGGAACGCCGCTTGCGGAAACGGGAAAGATTGGCGCAGGCAAAAAGCAGATCCCCCAGCTCCCCGTCGATCCGTGTTTCCGCCTCCTCGCTTCCGTCCGAGGCGGACATAGCTTCCTTCAGCTCCAGATATTCTTCATGGATCTTTTCCAAAATCTCTTCCTGCTTCTTCCAGTCGAATCCCGTTTTCGCCGCCCGTTTCTGGATCTTTTCCGCCTGAAGAAGAGCGGGCGCATGGGCCGGGATCCCGTCCAGAAGGGAGTGCTTTTTTTCGTGATTGGCCTCTTTCTCCTTCAATTTCTCCCACTGAACAAGGACTTCGGAGGCATCGGAGACATGGGCATTGGAAAACACATGAGGATGCCGGTAGATCATTTTCCGCGTCTCGTCTTCCACCACGTCCCGGAAGGTGAATTTCCCCCGTTCTTCGGCGATGACACTGTGGAGAACGACCTGCATGAGCACGTCTCCCAGCTCCTCCCGCATGTTTTCATCGTCCTTTGCCGCCAGTGCGTCCAGAAACTCGCCGCACTCCTCCAGGAGGAAGGGCATCAGGCTTTCGTGAGTCTGTTCCCGATCCCACGGACAGCCGTCGGGCGCCCGCAGTTTTTTCATCACCTGCACAAGTTTTTCCGTTGCTTCTCCGGTCGTCTGCAATGCTTTTTCGTCGTCCTTCATGGAGCTCCTCCTGTTTTCCGTAAAAATACGGGAGTAATATACCCTGAAAGAGGGGAAAAATCAAGCACGGCTTGCGCGGAGGGCGCGAGAGGGAACGCAGGGCGAAAAAACACAGGAGAGTCTCAAGCTTGAAGTCTCAAGTCTCAAGAGGGGAACGCAGAGCGAAAAAACACGACTGCCGTTTCCAGGCCGGGCTGGGGAATAGGCCGGACCCTCCGCCGCGCTTTGCGCTATGGAGGGTAAATAGGCCGTAATAGGCCCAATAGGCAGGGGGCGGCGGGGGAACGCAGAGCGAAAAAACACGACTGCCGTTTCCAGGCCGGGCTGGGGAGTACGGATGGGTACGGAGTTGTACGGATAGGTACGGAGGGGGCCGGCTGGAAATACGCACGCCCTCGGCAGGGGACTGCCCGACACGACAACTCAAGATCGGCTGGGCGGCAAATGCCCCCGCACCACGGTACTGGATCGGACGGGGGGAATAGCCAGCCCCGGCGGGAAACATCAAAGGTGTTTTGCCCGGCAGACCGATTCCCGGCAACGGCGGACAGCCCGCGTCGTCCTCAGTAATTCTTGTCGGCGTATTCCACCCAGCCGCCGGCTTTCACCAGTGCGGCGTCGAAATCGCTGATCTCGTATTTGCAGACCATGCGGTCCTTCCCGTTGGAAATGACCAGCTCGCCCGCGTCGAAATTGGTGGAACACTCCGCATCGGTCCCGGCGAAACGGCGGAAGATCTCGTCGATGACAGCCTCCGGCAGGGTCAGCGCCATAAGGCCGCAGTTGAACATGTTCTGCCGGAAAATACGGGCAAAGTTCACTGCGATGACAAGATTGATCCCGTTGCACTCCAGCACCCACGGGGCGTGTTCCCGGGAGGAGCCGCAGCCGAAATTGGCGCGGGTCACGATGACGCTTTTCCCCTGAATATCCTTTTTGGGATCGAAGCCGGGGAGGATGAGATCCTCCAGACAATAGGGTTTCAGGGCGCTTTTGGAGGCTTCCGTCAGATATTTTGCGGGGATGATCTCGTCCGTGTTGATGTCGGACCGGTCAAGAAACAGGATTTTCCCGTTGAAGTTTTTCATGTTTCACCTTCTTTTTCAGTCGTTGAAGAGGGGGGAATTTCTGATCTCCCCGGCAATGGCGGTTGCGGCGGCGGTGGCAGGACTCATGAGATGCACCATGCCGCCCTTGCCCATGCGTCCGTTGAAATTCCGGTTGGTGGTGCTTGCGCACACCTCCCCTTCCGCAAGAACGCCGTTGCTCATGCCCAGACACGCTCCGCAGGTGGCGTTGGTGACGCAGAATCCGGCGTCGGCAAAAATCTTGATGAGGCCTTCGTCCTCCGCCTGCCGGTAGATATCGCAGGTGGCGGGGGAAACGATGGCGCGGATCATGGGATGCACCTTTTTGCCCTTCACGATCTCCGCGGCGATGCGAAGGTCCTCGATCCTTCCGTTGGTGCAGGAGCCTATATAGACCTGATCCACTTTGGTCCCCTCCATTTCCCGGACCGTGCGGACCTGATCGGGTTTGAAGTTGACCGTCATCACCGGCTCCACGGATGCCGCGTCGATCTCCACTTTTTTCGCATATTCCGCGTCCGCATCGGGCAGCCATTTGGAGTAGGCTTTCAGCGCCTCTTCCTTCGTGGAGAATTCCTCCCGGATGAAGGGCCACAAATACTCCACGGTCACCATGTCGGGGTAGCAGATCCCGCAGGTGGCGCCTGCCTCGATGGCCATGTTGCAGAGCGTCATTCTGGAATCCATGCCCATGGAGACGACCCCCTCCCCTGCGAACTCGATGACGTGATCGGTGGCGCCGTTGACCGTCAGGAGCTTGATGATGGAAAGGATGAGGTCCTTGGCATAGACGCCCTTGCGCAGGTGCCCCTTCACCTCGATTTTGATGGTCTTGGGTTCCCGCATGATGCAGACGCCCTTGAGGATCCCCACTTCCAGATCGGTGGTCCCCACGCCCGCGGCGAAGGCGCCGAAGGCCCCGTGGGTGCAGGTGTGGGAGTCGCCCATGATGATGGTGAATCCGGGCCGGACGAACCCTTTTTCCGGGAAAATGGCGTGACAAACTCCGTTGCGGCCGATGTCGAAAAAGTCCTTGATCCCCTGTCTTCTGGCCCAGTCACGCAAGGTTTTGCCCTGAAGGGCGGTCTTGGAATCCTTGGCGGGGGTGACGTGGTCGATCACCGCCTTGATCTTGTCCGGATCGTACACCCGGTCCTTGCCCTTTTCCACCAGATCGTTGATGGCTATGGGCGTGGTGATCTCGTGACAGAACACTCTGTCCAGAGAAAGCACGAACACCCCCTTTGCCGGAGTGTCTTTGCAATGCGCGTCGAAGATCTTCTGTGCGACAGTCTTTCCCATTTTCTCCTCCAATGATGTTTTACGGTCTTCGTGACGAAATAATATATCACGCGGGAGTCGCTTTTTCAAGGAAAAGCTGCCGGGGGCAAGTGCAAGGGGGAACGCAGGGCGAAAAAATACAGGAGAGTCTCAAGCTTAAAGTCTCAAGTCTCAAGAGGGAACGCAAAGCGAAAAAACACTTCTCACGTTTTCAGCTCGGGCTGGGGAGTACGGATGGGTACGGAGCAGTACGGACAGGTACGGAGGGGGCGGCGGGAAAAACGCGCACCATCGGCAGGGGGTTGCCCGGAATAACAACGCAAGATCGGCCGGGCGGCAAATGACCCACGAAACTACAACGCAAGATCGGCCGGGCAACGAATGTCCCCACCCGGCACAACAACGCCAGATCGGCTGCCGGGCGAGGCGTTTTTGTCCGAGCGCGCAGCGGGAGGCGAATGAATGATAGAATGTTTGCGTTCAGCCATGTGTCAAATCACCATGTTGTATGTAAACTCGATTCCTGCTGATTGCGTCAAGGCTTTTCCGTTTTCAGAAATCGCCAATTTTCGGTACGGTGAAAAGATTTCCACTGTTCGGGCGGAATTGTCACACATCTTACAGGACGCCCATTGAAGGTGAGGCCATCGAAACTGAAACGGAAATGATTTTTCCCTTTGTCCCTCAGCAAAACATCCTCGGGATTTTCTTCTCCTTGCCGAAGCCCGGCGCCGTAATACAAATAATCGACCTCATCCGGATTATGCCAGAGGCATCCGGGACAATGAAGTGCTTCCCTGTCCAGCAGTTTCAGCTGGACAAGCTGTTCCAACGAAGCCGGGAATTTCCCATCGTTCTGCTCGCAATACTGCATGATGACCTCGTGGATATGCTGCATTTTTCTGCCGCAAGCGGAACTTTGCCGGACTTTATCGGAAGAATGCGGGGACGGGAGAAGCCAGTAACACCAGAAAAGGGCTCCGATCATCAGCAGGGCCCAGCCGATGAATTTTGACTTGGCAATGATCCAGAGAAGAACAGCCGAAGAAAGGATGACGATTGCAAAATCACGCAGAAAATGAATGCAGACCGTCGCCCATTGGTAATAGTGCAGGGGCACTTCCGCTATTCGGCTCCCTGTGCGGACGGCACTTGCGAGAATGATGAAACAAAGGATTCCGGCAGGAACTGCATTCTGCCGCAAAAAACTCTTCCCGGCGTGCTCCTCCGTGTGTATCGGTTCCGCCCGTCCCGGCGGATCCGGTGAAATCCGGTCATGTGCATGATCCATGGTGGTCTGCTCCGTTGATGTTCTTCAGGGAATATACCTTCTCTCCGGGAAAAATCAAGCGTTTTTCGGGGGAACGCAGGGCGAAAAAACACGGCGGATGATCCAGCCGGGGCTGGGGAACAGGCCGGGGAGGCACCCGTCCCGTCATTTCCCGGGAGAATTCCTCTCCGCAAGTTCCAGTTTTGCCTTCGCCCGCAGGAGATACTTTTCCAGATGCGCAAAAAAGGCTCCGTACCGTTTCCGGATGACTGCCGGACGGGGGGCTACTTTGATGATCCTTTTCCTCCGATTTCTCGTTTTCATTTTTCCCCTCCTTTCTTTGCTGTCCATGGGAAAGGACAGAAAAGAAGGATGATTGTTCCTTCCCTTTTCCTTTCCCGGGCCGGGGAGGAAAAAATCCTTCTTTTTTCCCTTTCCGGAGGAGGAGAATGGAGCAAAAAAACAAAAAAAACGATTTTTTTCTTTCATTAATTTGCAAAATCGATCAAATTGTGTCATATTAATGATGTCGGGAGACGATTTCGCGGGGAGTCCGGAGAAGCGCGGAGCCCAGGGAAGTCGGAGATCTTCGAAGCACAGTCATTACGGAGAGCGTGTCATGGTTCCGGTAAGGAAAAGAAAACTTCTTTCCACAGAGCGGGAAGGACTCATCTGCAGAAGTCTTGCAGGGGGAGTCAAGACCGTTGCGGAACTGAGCGCGGTCCTGGAGGTTTCCGAAGCCACGGTGCGGCGGGATCTGGAACAGCTGGAAAGCCGGGGGAAACTCTACCGCGTCCACGGCGGCGCCGCTTTGCCCGGAAGCACGGGGGAACCCGTCTATGAGGAAAAGGCCAATTTCAATACGGCCCACAAGCAGTCCATCGCCCGGAAGGCCATCTCCTTCATCCATGAATCCGACACCATCTTCCTGGACGGCGGAAGCACCGTTCTGGAGCTGGCCAAATCCCTCCCCAGCGTGCGGGACCTTACCATCGTCACCAACTCCCTCATGGCGGCCGCGGAACTGATGGAAAAGGACTGCCGGCTGATTCTTACGGGGGGAGAGTTCCGGAAACTTTCCCGGACGCTGGTGGGGCCTCTTTCCGGCAGGATCCTCACCAGTCTGCATATTTCCAAAGCCTTTCTGGGCACGCTGGGATTCGATCTGGACAGCGGGATCAGCACCACGGACCCCAACGAAGCCTATACGAAGGAACTGGTCATGCGCTGCGCCGGAAAGGTGTTCGTTCTGGCCGACAGCTCCAAGGTGGGAGTTCCCTCGTTCGCAAACAGCGGTTCTCTGGAGGATATCGATGTGCTCATCACGGATCCGGAGATCCCCCAGTCGGCGGTGAAACTTTTAAGGAATCATAAGATCGAAGTCATTTACTGAACCAAACCATAAACCGAACTCAACCCCAAGAAACTCAAAGGAGAAAAAATGGGAAATTTCATCAACGAACGCGGCCCGAACTTCAAGGCCGGAAAAATCGAACTCGACGCGATCCCCACGTACCAGTACAACAAAGGGATCAAGAAGGAAATGAAAGCCGGCATGAAGAAGGAAGATCTGGAAGAGATCTATGAATCCATGCTGGTCATCCGCGAATTCGAGGAAATGATCCTCAAGCTGAAAAACGGCGCCTACGAGACCCTCAGCGACTATGAATACAGAGGGCCCACCCACCTTTCCATCGGTCAGGAAGCCACCGCCGCGGGCGTCTGCTCCATGCTGAACATCACCGACGAAATCACCTCCACCCACCGCGGACACGGCGACTCCATCGCCAAAGGGTTCCATGCCATCCGCCGCATGAACGAAGCCCAGCTCAAGGAACGCTGCCCCGAATTCGCCGGACTTTCCGGGGATGCCCTTCTGGAAGCGGTCATGGAAGACCATCTCTTCCGCACCATCGCCGAACTCTTCGGAAAAGAGGCCGGCTACGGCAAGGGCCGCGGCGGAGGAATGCACATTGCCGACTTCCGCGTGGGACATCTGGGTGCCAACGCCATCGTGGGCGGCGGCGTGCCCATCGCCACCGGCGCGGCCATGACCAACCGCATCAACATCGATCCCGCCCAGAAGGGCAAGGTCGTGGTCTCCTTCGCAGGCGACGGCGCCTACTCCAACGGCGTGGTTCTGGAATCCCTCAACTGGGCGGCCCAGAATCAGTTCAAGGATCCGGAACTTTCCTCCATCAACTTCGGGCTTCCCATCATCTACTGCATCGTGAACAACCACTACGGAATGACCGGACGCGCCGACAGGGAAGTCAACGGCGTGCATCCTCTCGCCCGCAGAGCCGCCGGATTCGCCGACAACAACATGCACGCGGAAGTCGTCAACGGCATGGATCCTCTGGCCGTCCGCGACGCCATCCGCCGGGCCAAGGAGATCATCACCAAGGGCGACGGCCCCGTCCTTCTGGAACTGGACACCTACCGTTACTACGGCCACTCCCTTTCCGACCCCAGAACCGAATACCGCTCCAAGCAGGAAGAGGCTCTCTGGAAGGAAGTGGATCCGCTGGTGACCTTCCGCCGCGCCCTCATCAAGGAAGACGTGTTCACGGAAAAGGAACTCAAGGCCCTGGAAGAAAAGGTTGCCGAACGCAACCGCAGAGCTTCCCGCAGAGCCGCCGACTCCGCCGACCCCGTGCCCGAAGACGTGATCAAGTACATGTATACGGACACCACCAGCGCCATCGTTCCCGCGCCCTACAACCAGCTCATGAAGAAGGGTGACAGACCCACCTTCAAGCGGGATGCGGAAAGCCGCATGACCTACAAGGCCGCCATCGAGGAAGCCCTTGTGGAAGAAATGGAACGGGATGCCCGCGTGGTCTGCTACGGTGAAGATGTGGCCGATTACGGCAACGCCTTCAAGCTCACCAAAGGCATGCTGGAATACTTCGGACGCGCCCGCGTGTTCAATGCCCCCATCTCCGAAGCCGCCATCATCGGCACGGGCGTGGGCATGGCCATGACCGGCTACCGCCCCGTTGTGGAACTCATGTACATGGACTTCGCCCTCATGGCCTCCGACCAGATCTCCAATCAGGCCGCCAAGTGGCACTACATGACCGGCGCATCCACCACCGTTCCCATGGTCATCCGCTGCAGCGTGGGCGGCGGCAAAGGATACGGCGGACAGCACTCCCAGTCCCTGGAATCCATCTTCGCCCATATTCCCGGCACCTACGTGGTCTATCCCTCCAACGCCTATGACGCCAAGGGACTCCTCAAGACCGCCATCCGGGATGACAACCCCGTCGTCTTCGTGGAAGGCCAGCTCCTTTACAACGAAAAGGCCGTGGTTCCCGAAGAAGATTACACCATCCCCTTCGGCGTGGCCAACACCGTTGCGGAAGGCAGCGACATCACCTTCGTGGCATGGGGACCCGCCGTTCCGGATGCCAAGAAAGCCGTCGCCGCCCTCGCGGAAGAGGGGATCTCCGCCGAACTTCTGGACCTGCGCACGCTGGTTCCCTGCGACTATGAAGCCATCTACGCTTCCGTCCGCAAGACCGGAAAGTGCGTCGTGGTCAGCCAGTGCGTGGATATCGGCTCCTTCACCGGAGAGATCGTTTCCAAGATCATGGAAAACTGCTTCGACGATCTGGATGCCCCCGTGCTGAAACTCGGTGCCAAGAACGGTATTGCTCCCCAGGCGCACTGCCTCGAAAAAGCCTTCCTGCCCTCCGTGGACGAGATGGTGGCGGCCGCCAAGAAGATCCTCTAATCACTAAAGGAATCAAGGAGAAAATCAAATGGCAACAAAAGTTCCTATTCCCCGTCTCGGGCAGTCTGAAGAGACCGTCACGATCCAGTCGTGGAAGGTCAAGGAAGGCGACGTCCTGAAGAAGGGTGATGTGATGTTCGACGTGGAGACGGACAAATCCGTTCTCGACGTGGAATCCCAGTTCGAAGGAACGATCCTCAAGATCCTCGTGCCCGCCGGCAAGGAAGTCCCCGTGAACACCACGGGTATGATCATCGGCGAACCCGGGGAGGATATCGCGGCCCTTGTGGCGGAAGCCACTGCCGCCGCCGCTGCTCCCGCAGCCCCCGCTCCCG
>JAGAEF010000190.1 GCA_017613255.1 Lentisphaeria bacterium | reverse complement strand
TCACCTTGCTTATCCCGTGGGCAATGGCGTCCGCCATCTGATCTTCCGGAGTGCCGGAGCCCCCGTGCAGGACCAGCGGGATGCGGGAGACTTCCGTGATCTTTTCGAGGCGCGCAATATCCAGTTTCGGCGCTTTGACGTAAACGCCGTGGGCCGTTCCGATGGAGACCGCCAGTGCATCAACTCCCGTTCTCTCCACGAACTCCGCCACCTTTTCCGGTTCGGTGAGCTTGTCCGGTCCGGATTCGCTCCCTTCGCCGGAGCCGACCCAGCCGTTGCCCACATGCCCCAGTTCCGCCTCCACGGTGATGTCGCGCCCCTTCAGCGCATCCACCACCTCCCGGGTCCGGCGGACGTTTTCTTCGAAGGGAGACGCGGAAGCGTCCAGCATGACGGAGGTGAATCCGACCTTGGAAGCCCGCATCACCTCTTCCAGCGTGTTGGCATGATCCAGATGGATGCAGACAGGCATGGAACTTTTTTTCGCCGCAAGTTCCGCCACGGCAAACCAGTATTCCAGACGGTCCCCTTCCAGATCCGGCCCCAGCGCGCCCAGAATCACCGGAGCGCGGAGTTTTTCCGACTCCTGGACTACGGCGCGGGCCATTTCCAGATCGGATACGTCGAACATGCCCACCGCATAATGCTCCGCCGACGCTTTTGCAAGCATTTCCCTGAAATTTACCAGAGCCATAATATTACTCCCATGTATAATCAGTTGATGTTGAAATGGTTCAAAAGGATCTTTTCTGCTTCGGGATTCCACAGTCCGCCGTGCTCGGCGCAACTTGCGGCAAGTTTCGCAAAAAGGGGATCGCTTTTCCCCCGTTCCGCAAAGTCGGCGATGGGGGTCAGCGGCAGCCGGATCCCGGGATAGATGATCTTTTTCCCGCCGGGGATCTTCGGCAGATTCAAGGTCGTTTCGATGACCGCATCCAGTCCGCCCACATGGGTGATCATCACCTCGGGACGGATCTTTTTCTCCTCCATCATCCGGAGCGCGAGCTTGAGATCGTTCACCGTGCCGCCGGAAGTGCCCACCACGTGGGTGGAAGCATAGTGAACGTTATAGAAATTGAACATGGCGGAAAATCCCGAATCCATGGGTCCGGCAAAGAAATTCAGACAGCCGTCCCTTGCCAGCAGACGGTCCGCAAGTTCCACGACGCCGCGCACGGGCGCCATGCAGAGAATGTCGTCGAACCCTTTGCCCTGCGTGATCTTCCGCAGCGTTTCTTCGGTATCGTCACTTGCCGCATTGATAAAATGGAGTTCGATCCCCTCTTTCGCCGCCTCCGCCGGAGCAAAGATCTTTTCCGCCCGGGCAAGACGATTTTCATTGATGTCCGTCACCACCAGAACCCCCGGCCGGACGGGCCCGTGAAGCGCATAATCGATGGCCCCCAGTCCCATGGGGCCGGTGCCGCCCAGAATCGCCATTCTGCCGCCGGAACGGATCCCCATTTCGTGCGTATATTCCGCTTCGCCGCTGTGGTATGCCGCCCGGAATCCCCCGATGATGCAGCTCATGGGTTCCGCCAGACTTCCCCCGAAAAAGCCCTCCCCGGAATAGGGAAGGAGACACCCTGCGGAAAGGATCTCGTCGGGGATGACCGCCAGTTCCGAATCTCCGCCTACGGTGGGAAAAGAGTAGCCGATGGTATCGTAACTGCCTGCGGGATGGACTACGGGCTGTACGGCGAATTTGTCGCCTTTCCTATATTTCCCGGCCCATTTTTTCCCGACCTCCAGAATGACGCCGCACAGTTCATGCCCGATGATGACGGGATGTTCCGCCACGTTGTCGGGGACCCGTTTGTGGGCCGCGCCCTGTTCCGCCGTCTTATAAGTGGACATGCACACGCTGTCGGACAGGATCCGGGCAAGAACGGTATTTTCGGAAAGTTCCGGCAATTCGAATGTTTCCAGACGCAGATCGCGTTTTCCGTACAGCCGTACTGCTGTGGTTTTCATTTCTCTCATTCCCTCCTTGGTTTTCTGCGCAGTAAAGGTAGCCTTTGATCCTTCAAAATTCAAGTTTTTTTCCGCAAAAGACGGAAAAAAACTATTGGACGTAGGCCTCAAGTCAAGAGGAAGACGCAGAGCGAAAAAACATGGCGGAAGTTTCCAGCCGCCCCCCCTGCCTATTGGGCCTGTTCCCCAGCCCCCCCGGCTATGTCCCATCTCCGGGAGAATCGACGAAAAAGCGTCTTTTCCCGTTTGCAAATCCATGACGGCTATGATATATTACGGGCATCGTGCGGCAATTTCAGCTTTTTACCCCAAAAAAACACAGGCGGAATACATGTTGGCAAAAAAACAGGAAGATTTCAATCTCAAAGCGCGGGATGACCGGTTCTTCCGCGCCGCGTACACGGTCCTGGACCATTACAGGATCAAACGCCGTCCCGGACTGGAGGATGGGTTCGCCGTCTTCGACATAACCGGAGGAACAAGCGATTACGTCGTAAAGATCCATCCGGAATGGAAAAGCGCTCCCACATGCACCTGCCCGGATGCGGAAAACCGCGCAAAGGAGAACGCCCGCGGCTACTGCAAGCATATCATCGCCGTTCTCCTTCAGGAAAAGGAGTTTTCCTGTCAGCTTCTGGAGGCGTTCCTGTGAAAAACAAACTGGATCCCGTCAGCGAAAGCGGTTACACTTACGTTCAGCTGTTTCCCATTATCCGTGCCACGCTGGAAGCGGGCATTTCGGTTCTTCTTCTGGGGCCTCCGGGGGTGGGGAAATCCTCCCTTGCCGTGGAACTGGCCCGGGTCATGAAGCGGAAGCTCATCGACATCCGGCTGGCCCAGAAGGATCCCGCCGAACTGGGCGGCGTCTATTTCCCCGACCGGGAGACGCAGACTCTGGAGCTTTTCCCGCCCTCCTGGGTGAAGCGCGCCTGCTCCGAACCGTGTCTCGTCTTTCTGGACGAATTCAATGCCGCCGTAACCAAACTGCATCAGGCGGCGGCCTATCAGATCGTGCTGGAACGGCGCATAGGCGATTTTCAGTTCCATCCCGATACAATCGTGCTGGCGGCGGGCAACCGGGAGGAGGACAACGCCATCGTCACTCCTCTTTCCAGCGCCCTCTGCAACCGGTTCGCCCACTTCGAAATGCGTCCGGATACGGAAGCATGGCTGGAATGGGCCGCTTCCAACGGGATCGACGAAAACATCATGGCCTTCGTCCGCACCTACGGGGATGAGGTCCTGTTCGATGTTTCCGAGGACGCCCGCAGTTTCCCCACGCCCCGCAGCTGGGCCATGGCAAGCCGCGTGATGGCCAAGGCGCATCCCCGGGACAGAAAACGGGCCATTGCCGCCTGCATCGGTCTGCCCATGGCGGACCGATTCTGCAAATATATGGAGATCTACGGCAAGGTGGATGCCGCAGGGATCATCGAGGGAAGAGAGAAGATCGACTTCGTGAAGAATTCCGAGCCCTCCTTCGTCTATGCGGCGATCTTTGCCGTGGCAGGCTATCTGGCCACGGCCCGCGTTCCGGAAAAGCATCTGGAAAATATCGTCGGCTTCATCACCTCGCCCGGAGTCCTGCCGGAGTATCAGCTTCTGTTCCTGCGTCAGCTCCGTTTCCGGGCGCAGGCGCTGTTCGACCGCCTCAAAACGCTTTCTTCCTTCCGCGCCCTTGCGGCGGGTCTTGTCGCATTGCGGGTCTCCCTGTACAGAAAATGACGAAACTAACCCCACAGGAAATCGAAGGCGAAGTCGCCAGACTTGCGGCATTGCGCATGCAGCTGCTGGAAATGCACCCGTTCTGGGGCTATATCCTGCTTCAGATGCGTCTTGCGGTCTCCTTTACCATCCCCACGATGGCAACCGACTGCATAGATTCCATCTGGTTCAACCCCGAATTCACCCGGACTCTGGATAACCGGGAACTGGGGTTCGTGCTTGCCCACGAAATCTGCCACACGGTGCTGGAAACCGGTCCCCGGCGCGGGGGGAGAGAGCCTCTCAAGTGGAACATGGCAACGGATTTTGCCATCAACGATCTTGTCTCCCGCATCACTGTCCCGGGTGCCGCTGACAGCTCCGCACATCTCTACAGGGCGCCGACGGGAGTTCTTCTGCTGTCCGCCTACCAGGGCATGATTGCCGAAACGATCTACGAAATCCTCTGCCGGAAGAATGCGGATCTTCCCGGCAAAATGTATGTGGACGTGAAAGTACAGGGCGCGGACGGAAGCGAAGTGGAGTTCCCGCATCTGCCCTGGGGCGGCGGAAGCAGCGACATCCATCTGCCACTGGAACTGGACGAAGATCAGCGGGAGACCTTGAGAGAGCGGATCGCCGCGGCGGTGGAGAACTATCATGCCAACGCCGCAAGGGGCGATCTCCCGGGGGATCTTCTGCGGCAGATCGGGGTCCTGGACCGGCCCCGGATCCCCTGGAGAAGAGTGCTCCACCGCTATGCGGACACCATCCTTCATCAGGACGACTACTCTCTGGCCTGTCCGAACAAGCGTTTCCTGACCCATGATCTCATCGTGCCGGGCCGCTACAACGAAAAGCTGGCCCATATGGCGGTGGCGCTGGATACCTCCGGCAGCATGGACAGCGAAACCATTCGCGCCGTGCTCGCGGAACTGCGGGGCATGGTGGAATCTTCCCAGGAGATCACGCTGATCGTGGCGGACAGCAAAATCCAGCAGGTGGTCACGGGGGAGGATCTGGATTCTTTCCTTGCCGCGGGCCGTTATCCGGGGGGCGGCGGAACGGATCACACCTGCGTTTTCAAGTATATTCAGGAGCACCATCTGAATCCCGGCGTATTCGTGGGGCTTACCGATCTGTACAGCGTGTTCCCGGAGCGGAAACCTTCTTTTCCGGTGCTCTGGCTAGTTCCGGAAGTTCACGGCAACGCCCCCTGGGGCAAGGTGATAGAACTGCCCAAAGAGAGTGTTTGAGCCAAGTAAAATTGCAGGAAGAGAGAGTGTGCCTTTTCGAGGGAATTTCCGAAACAGGAGGTCGATCATGGGATTGTTCAGTTTTTTATCGGGAAGAGCGGCCGCGGACCGCATGACGAGACCCCGCACCCCCGGCAAATTCCGTTTTCCCGCGGTTTCCGGGGATGACGAAGCCGAGTTCGACGACGGGTATGCCGACGATTATGCCGACGACGGTCTGGACGGAACGGAGGACTATGTGGGCGACGGTCTGGACGGCGACGAGGAAGAGGATACCTTTTCCGGTTACGGAACCGATCCGGAATAGGCCGGGGGGGTATTTCCCGGGCCCGCCGGAAGTTGAAGAGAACGGTCACTTCTCGGACGAATCAAGCTCTTCCTGCTTGGGGATGCAGGGCGTTTTCGCCCAGGAGTAGTCCGAACCGCAGTTTTTTCGGACGCTGCCGAAAAGTTCGTCCATTTCCGCTTCCACTTTGGAGGGATCGTATTCCCGCCTGAGAAATTCCAGCCCCCCGTCCGAGATCCTGAGCCACAGATCCCGGTCGGCGTACAGAGATTTGATCTTTTCGGCAAACTCTTCCGGCGTACGGGCCAGCAGAATATTTTCGCCGTCCTTCATGCCGGTTCCCTCCGCGCCGAAGGGCGTGCTTACGCAGGGC